>NZ_BORS01000008.1:0-264877 GCF_018333295.1 Paenibacillus apis | reverse complement strand
CAACCCCTTTAGGGGTAGCTAAAAAAGTAGTGCGGTTGGCGGATCATTCAGTGCCCTTTCAGGGCTGGCCAGTAACAAAGGCTTTCAGCCGCAGAGCAAACCACCCGTTATACGGGTGGTGCTGATTCATTTTTGCCATATTTATTGTGACTCCACGCACAAACATTAATTTGTCCATCCTGCAAACTAAACAAAGGGATTGTGAAATTATACACTTGAAATGTGAAAAATATCACAATTAATTTAAAATTTCAAATGTATAATTTGTATGTAATCTGAAGGAGCGGAGCTCCAATAGAGAACAACGAGGTTGAGGAGGTAGTTCTACGATGAACGCAGCAAAAGAGAAACTGGTGGTAATTGGAAACGGGATGGCCGGAATCAGCACCGTGGAGCAAATTTTGAAGTTGACTACGAAATTCGATATTACTGTCTTTGGGAGCGAGCCTCACCCGAACTATAACCGGATCATGCTGTCCTATGTGCTTGAAGGAAGCAAGACCATCGACGATATCGTCCTGAATGATCTGCAGTGGTATGAAGATAACGGTATTAAGCTCCATATGGGTACGGCTGTATCCAGAATCGATGAGCAGAGTAAGGAAGTCGTAACCGAGCAGGGCATGAGAGTTCCTTATGATAAGGTGTTGATCGCAACAGGCTCGAATTCATTCATTCTGCCAATCCCAGGCAGCGACAAGGAAGGTGTTGTCGGCTTCCGGGATATCGCGGACTGTAATCAGATGCTGGAAGCGGCGAAAAATTACCGTAAAGCAGCTGTCATCGGCGGAGGGTTGCTGGGACTGGAGGCGGCAAAGGGTCTGGTTCAATTGGGAATGGACGTCACGGTGGTTCACCTGATGGAGGACTTGATGGAGCGTCAGCTTGATCATCAGGCCGCATCCATGTTGAAGGCAGAGCTGGAGCGTCAAGGCATTAAATTTAAAATGGGCGCGCAAACGTCCGAGCTTCTGGGGGATACCCGGGTCAGCGGATTGCGTTTTGCCGACGATACGGTGCTGGAAGCGGAATTCGTCGTGATGGCAGTCGGTATCAAGCCGAATGTGGCTGTAGCCCGGGAAAGCGGCATCGCCGTCAATCGGGGGATCATAGTGAATGACTATATGCAGACTTCGATGGAAGGCGTCTATTCCGTAGGTGAGTGCACGGAGCACCGGGGAATCTGTTACGGCCTGGTAGCGCCGCTATTTGAACAAGGCTCTATTCTTGCAAAGCATATCTGTGGAGTGGATATCGCCCCATATGAGGGGTCCGTCATGTCCACGAAGCTGAAAATATCAGGTGTCGATGTATTTTCTACCGGCGTATTTATCGATGGACCGGAGCATACGGTCATTTCCAATAAAGATGACTGGAAACGCACCTACAAGAAAATCCTGCTGCAGGACGGTATCATCGTAGGCGCAGTATTGTTCGGTGATATCGATGATGCAAATGAGCTTCAGAAGCTGGTGAAGAACAAAGCAGAGATGACCGACGAGCTGTATGCTTCTCTGATGGGTACAGGTTGCAGCGGAGGCGGAAAGAAGACAGCTGCTGTTGAGACCATGCCGGATGAAGAGATCGTCTGCGGCTGTAATGGGGTAACCAAAGGAACGATTGTAGATGTCATTACCAATCAAGGCTTGACTACTGTCGACGAAATCAAGGCTTGTACCGGGGCGACCCGTTCTTGCGGAGGCTGTAAGCCCGTTGTAGAGCAGATTTTACAGTATGTGCTTGGCGACGGCTTTACTGCGGCTGCCAAGCAGGGCATCTGCGGCTGCACCACCCTGAGCCGGGATGAAATCGTGGCCGAGATTCAGGAAAAGGGTCTGCAGACGACGAAGGAAGTCATGAACGTCCTTGGATGGAGCCAACCGGAGGGCTGCTCGAAATGCCGTCCGGCACTGAACTACTACCTTGGAATGCTGCATCCTGACACCCATGAGGACGAGAAACCATCCCGTTTTGTTAACGAGCGGATGGCGGCCAATATCCAGAAGGACGGAACGTATACAGTCGTGCCGCGGATGTATGGTGGAGTTACAACGCCGGAGGAACTCAAGCGCATTGCAGACGTATCGTTGAAGTATGATGTGAAGGTTGTCAAGGTAACCGGCGGTCAGCGTCTTGATCTGATCGGCGTGAAGAAGGAA
This sequence comes from Paenibacillus apis, assembly GCF_018333295.1. Taxonomy (NCBI): domain Bacteria; kingdom Bacillati; phylum Bacillota; class Bacilli; order Caryophanales; family Paenibacillaceae; genus Paenibacillus; species Paenibacillus apis. The sequence continues at coordinate 262,718 of NZ_BORS01000008.1, read as the reverse complement.
GACCTGCCTAAGGTATGGGAAGAGCTGGATATGCCTTCCGGTTATGCCTATGCCAAGTCGCTCCGTACCGTAAAAACCTGCGTAGGCTCGCAGTTCTGCCGCTTTGGAACCCAGGATTCCATGGGGATGGGCGCGATTCTGGAGCGTAAGTTCGAACGGCTTGATTTCCCGGCCAAATTCAAGATGGCAGTTAACGGCTGTCCGCGGAACTGTGCGGAATCATGCACGAAGGATATCGGGATCGTCGGAAATGATGGCGGATGGGAGATCTTTGTCGGCGGGAATGGTGGTATCAAGGCACGTCTTGCAGATCCGCTCTGCAAGGTGAAGACGGATGATGAGCTGATCGAAATTGTTGGCGCAATTATGCAGTACTATCGTGAGAGCGGCAATTACCTAGAGAGAACTTCGGAATGGGTGGAACGGATCGGATTAGATGCGATTAAAGCGAATGTCGTTGATGATCACGAGAACCGGAAGGCATTGATGGAACGAATCGAGTTCGCACTGCAGCAGGTAGAAGACCCTTGGAAGAAGATGCTGAATGATACCGAGCATCGGGAGAAGCTGTACAATCGCCTGGAAATGAGCAATCAGCTGTAAATCGTGACATGGAGAGGAGAATGAAATATGAACATGGAGAAAGAGAGCAATCTGAAATTCTATGCCGCAGGGTCAGTGGATGAGTTCCTCCTGCAGATCGGGCGGGTCGTGGAAATCAACGGGCAGGAAATCGCCGTCTTCCCGCTTTCCGATGGACGGATCTTTGCCGCTGTGAACCAGAGTCCGCATCCGAAAGGCGGGCCGCTTGCGGAAGGGATCTTGTCGGGACATTACTTGTATGATCCGCTGTACGACTGGAAGATTGACTTGACTACCGGGTTGGTGCAGGCTCCCGATACGGGCCGGGCTAGCATGTGTCCGGTGAAGGTAGAGAACGGTCAAGTATGGATCGCATTGGAGCAGCAGCTCCAAACGACATAAACGGAGGGGATCTCCATGTTTACACAAAATGTTGAAGCCATCGTAGAAGCCGCGGTTAAAAAAAGAGACTTGATGAACGAGAGCCTGCCGAGATATATGGTGGCAGCCATGCTAGCCGGCGCTTATGTCGGCCTCGGAATTATTCTGATCTTCTCGGTGGGCGCACCGCTTGCAGCGATCAAGTCGCCGTTTCAGCCCATGGTGATGGGCATGTCCTTCGGGATTGCCCTGACCCTGGTTATCTTTGCAGGCTCCGAGCTCTTCACCGGCAATAACATGTTCTTTACGGCAAGCACCTTGGCGGGTAGAACGACAATCGGGGATACCGCCAAGAATTGGACACTGGTATTCCTCGGAAATCTTGCGGGGGCTGTTGTTCTCAGTCTCCTGATCGTCGGCTCCGGGCTATTCAAGGCTGCGGGGCCGGAGCATCTGATCTTTGCCGCATCCGCTAAGAAGATGGGAGCCCCCGTCATGGAATTGTTCTTTCGCGGCATTTTGTGTAACTGGCTCGTCTGTCTTGCGATCTGGATGAGCAATCGGGCCAAGGACGATATCAGCAAGCTGATTCTGATCTGGTGGTGTCTTTATGCCTTTATCGCAAGCGGCTATGAGCACAGTGTAGCGAATATGACGCTGCTCAGCCTTTCCTTGCTGCTACCAAATCACCCGGATACCGTTACGCTGGCCGGCTGGCTGCATAATATGATTCCGGTGACACTCGGCAATATCGTTGGCGGCGCCATCTTCGTCGGTATGGCTTACTGGTTCATCTCACCGGTTCGCAAGAAGGAGAAGGCACGTAAAGCGGCTTAAGTCATCTGCGTACTGGGGGCAACGTGTGAAGTGTGCTTACGAAGTAGCTTTCTTACAGAAAGCTTGTAACACTTCACACTTATACCCTTTTAACGCAGATTCTTCGGCTTTATAGGTACCGGATGCACTGGACTCTCTATGAGACTGAAGGGCAGGCGTGTGGTGACACCCGTACCGTCCCACCGCGCGCTGGGAGCTGTGCGTGGTGCAGTACAAACAGTAGATAGACACACCGCATCATCATTGGGTGATACCCCAATTTGCAACAAGCCGACAGAGCAAGGGTTATTCAAGTAGATTATGCATAATACCGACCAAGTACGCATGAGTTACCTTGCACCGAGCGCAGCTTCCAGCGCGTGGTGTTTTGCGGTATGACGGTGATCGGTCGTCCGCATGAAATATGAATCTTACGCATACAGTGAAAAAAGTTACCTTAAATTCAGTGGAAATGATAGAAATGCGGATATAGTGAAATTTTTTCGCTTAAAGTGGGCTATACCGTGGTTTTAACTAGATACTGGAGCTCTAAGGTAAATTTTTTCACTAAAATTGGATTCGAGTGCCGAATGAAGAATTTAAGGTAAGAAATTTCACTGGAGCATGACCGGAATGAGGCTGAACAAGTGGGATGAGTAAAGCTCGGAACAAGACTGGAAGGTCTAGTCGGATAACGAAGTTCCGCGTTCCGCACAAGGCCGAAGCAATGTGCGACTGGGGTAACTCCAGGTGCCAGTGTTCCATGGGGCTGTGCGTAAACTGAATCGCGCAGGCCTCCATTTGTGATGCCTAGCCTAAGGCGGGCCTGGCAGCAAGGGGAAGTTGGGAGAAGGCTATTGGCGCGCGGAGTATCCTGCTTGCATGCCACAGGCTTCAAGCTTACTGTAATGCTATCGTGGCGCAGTCATGTGCAGTTAGCATAGCAGTTGAACTCATAAGGCGAAGTAGCCAGGGCAAAAGTATGAAGGTAAAGGCTTTCTGCAAGAAAGCTGCTTCGAAAGCATAGAGCGTCAGCGTATTGCACACTAACACAAACAGGGCGTCCCGACAAAACAAGTCTGTTGGGCGCCCCTTTTTAGTAGTTTGTTACGCCACCAGCGAGGAGAGACTAGATCCGGCAGATTTCATTCGGACAGAGCTCGCAGTGACAAATATCCTGCAGCATCACCAGGTCCTTAATAACAATCATGCCGTTATCATACTCCAGCGCATCCTTCTTACGAAGATCACTCAGCATCCGGTTGACGCTTTCACGGGTTGCGCCAATCATATTGGACAAATCCGTATGGGTGATTTTCTTATTGATTAGAATGTTCTCCCCATGCTGTTCACCGTAAGTATTGCTTAGACGAATCAGAGTAGAGCAAAGCGCGCCCGGCTTCCCGTACATCATCAGGTCGCGGAATTTCGTCTGTGTCAATCGGTGATGGATCCCCATCCATTTCATGAAATCAATCGCAAAATCGCAGTGCTGGCAGATCATGATCTCCAGATCCTTCTGCTCGATGACGCCAACCTCACTGTCCTCAATGACTTCAGCAGTGAAGCTGTGCTTGGTGCTAAAGAAAGGATCCGCCTGACCCACCATATCTCCGCGGCCGTACATGTAGAGGATCAGCTCTTTGCCTTCATCGGTAGACTTGGTCAGCTTGACGCGCCCGCGTTTAACATAAAATAGTTTATCGGAAAAGTCGCCTTCCCAGAAAAGATGCGTTCCCTCAGGGTACGCTTTTTCTTTCATCGTGACAAGGAGACGGTTGAAGTTTTGCTCGGTAAAACAGCTCGTATTGCCGCGGGGCAGAGTGACGCTCATCATTTCGCTCATTATGGATTTCCCCTTTGTGTTCCAAATTTTTCTGAAAATTTTAAATTAATTATATAACTTTTTTAGAGTTTTGAGACGCTTAGAAGTCCTTAAAAAGTGTCGAAATTTCAACATTGTGACTAATTTCACTTTAATGGAGAAATGATATTTCTCACAATACAAGAAAAAGAATAAGGAGTCAAAGTCAAAAACTGTAAATTGCGCCTGAAAATTTGAACATTCTATTGAAAGTTTTCATTCACTTTAAAGTACGTGAAAAAATTCACTATACAAACCGAAAAAGCTGTGATATGCTTTAACCATAAAGAGAAGCGCAAAGCTTCACAAGGACACACCTTTAAGTGAAAAAAATCACTAACATAAGGAGTTGTCCATTCCACCTTAGGAGGATGAGAGAAATGGCCGTTAAGAACGAAGTGAAAGCAAACACGGAGCCTACCGCACAAGACTACATCCAGACATTGATCGACAAGGGGAAGAAAGCATCCGAAGCGTTCATGAGCATGACTCAGGAGCAAATCGACCAGATCGTACAGGCTATGGCACTGGCAGGACTTGACAAGCATATGTACCTTGCCAAGATGGCGGTCGAAGAAACCGGACGCGGCGTATACGAAGACAAAATTATCAAGAACATGTTTGCAACGGAGTATATCCACAACAGCATCAAATACAACAAGACCGTCGGCGTGATTGAAGATAATCCTTATGAAAGCTTCCAGAAGATCGCTGAGCCTGTCGGCATCATCATGGGAATTACGCCGGTGACCAACCCGACATCCACTACCATCTTTAAAGCGATGATCGCGATCAAGACACGCAACCCGATTATCTTTGGTTTCCATCCATCTGCACAACGCTGCAGTGCGGAAGCTGCCAAGATTCTGCTCGAAGCTGCCGTGAAGCATGGCGCGCCTGCAGATTGTATTCAATGGATCGAGAATCCTTCGATGGACCGTACCAATGCGCTGATGAATCATCCTGACGTAGCCTGCATTCTGGCAACTGGCGGATCCGCGATGGTTAAAGCGGCTTACAGCTGCGGCAAACCGGCGCTCGGCGTAGGTCCTGGTAACGTTCCTTGCTTCATTGAGAAGACCGCCGACCTGGATCAAGCGGTGAACGATTTGATTCTCTCGAAGACGTTTGACAACGGTATGATCTGTGCCTCGGAGCAAGCGGTTATTATCGAAGAACCTATTTTTGACCAAGTGAAGAAGAAAATGATCGCAAACGGCTGCTACTTCGTTAATAAGGAAGAGGCTGCAAAATTGACTGCCGGAGCTATCATTGCTGATAAATGTGCCGTAAATCCAAGCATCGTAGGTCAACCCGCTGTGAAAATCGCTGAAATGTGCGGTATCGATGTGCCTGCAGGAACGAAGATCCTCGTCGCTGAAATTGAAGGCGTAGGACCTAAATTCCCATTGTCCGCTGAGAAGCTGAGCCCGGTATTGGCCTGCTACAAAGTAAAAACAGCTGAACAAGGTATCGCACGCGCACTGGAAGTGGTCCAATTCGGAGGCATGGGGCATTCCTCGGTTATTCATTCCAATAATGAAGAGATCATTCAGAAATTCTCGGACAGCATGCCTACCTGCCGGATTTTGGTGAACCAGCCTTCGTCGCAAGGCGGTATCGGTGATATCTATAATACGAACCTGCCGTCCCTGACACTCGGCTGCGGATCTTATGGACGCAACTCGACATCGTCGAACGTAACGGCTATCAATCTGATCAACGTGAAAAGGGTGAATCGTCGTACCGTGAATATGCAATGGTTCAAAGTGCCGGATAAAATCTATTTCGAGAAAAATTCGACTCAATATCTTGCTAAAATGCCGGATATCAGCCGCGTATTAATTGTAACGGACCCGATGATGGTTAAACTGGGTTATGTAGAAAGAGTGGAGCACTATCTCCGTCAACGTCAAACGCCGGTAGCGATTGAAGTGTTCTCGGATGTAGAACCGGATCCGTCGACAACTACGGTTGAACGCGGGACTGAGCTAATGGCTAAATTCCAACCGGATTGCATCATCGCACTCGGCGGCGGCTCGCCAATGGATGCGGCCAAGGGCATGTGGCTGTTCTATGAATACCCGGATACGGATTTCCATAACCTGAAGCAAAAATTCATGGATATCCGCAAGCGGACTTACAAGTATCCTCGTCTGGGCCAAAAGGCAAAATTCGTAGCGATTCCTACGACGTCGGGCACAGGCTCGGAAGTAACGCCGTTCGCCGTTATTACCGATAAGATCAATGGCAACACCAAGTATCCGTTGGCAGACTATGAGCTGACTCCGGACGTGGCAATCATCGACCCTGAATTTGTATATAGCTTGCCTAAAACAGCAGTTGCTGATACAGGGATGGACGTATTGACACATGCGATTGAAGCGTATGTATCGGTGATGGCTAATGACTATACGGACGGACTTGCAATTAAAGCCATTCAACTAGTGTTCCAATACCTGGAGAAATCGGCGCTGACTGGCGACAAGCTGGCTCGCGAAAAAATGCATAACGCTTCGACACTGGCAGGGATGGCATTTGCGAATGCATTCCTCGGCATCAACCATAGCCTTGCGCACAAATGGGGCGGGCAGTACCATACCGCTCATGGTCGTACCAATGCGATCCTGATGCCGCATGTCATTCGCTACAATGCGAAGAAGCCAACCAAGTTTGCAGCATGGCCTAAATATACAAATTTTGTAGCCGATGAGCGCTACGCGGAAATCGCGCGGATCCTCGGACTGCCTGCCCGTACTACAGAGGAGGGCGTGAAGAGCCTGATCAACGCCATCCGCGATTTGAACAAGAAGCTCGGGATTCCTGCAAGCTTCCAGGAGCTTGGATTTGACGCAAGCGACTTCGAATCGCGGGTAGATTATCTGGCAGACCGCGCCTTTGAGGATCAATGTACAACAGCCAATCCTAAGCTGCCATTGGTTACGGAGCTGGCGGAGGTTTACCGCGATGCCTTCTACGGAAGATTTGAAGAATAAGTGAACAAATAGGATGAAAAAAGTGACAAATATCACCTCGAAAGTGATATTTGTCACAATCTTTATATGGGGATTATTATAATATAAAGCTATAAATGATCCCTAATAGAAAAGGTAAGTGCAGTGGATATAAAATGTATTCGCTGAGACTCACCAGTGTCAGAAATGTGAAAAGTATCACAAATTTTAGGGATCACAAGGCGCGGATATATAACCTTCAACCCGCGTACTTTAAACTATAAATGGAGGGAATAAAGATGTCGGTGATTGAAAGAGAAGTTCAAAAAACACAAGAAGTACAAACGGCGTGGAGAAGCTTCAAAAAAGGGAAATGGATGAGAGAAGTGAACACCCGCGATTTCATCGAGAACAACATCAGCGCATATGAAGGCAACGAGTCCTTCTTGGAAGGCGCAACTGACAACACTAAAGCACTGTGGGATATTATTTCCGATCTCACGAAGAAAGAAAGAGAAGCTGGCGGCGTGCTGGATGTAGATGTTCACAAGCCATCCATGATTACATCCCACAAGCCTGGATACCTTGACAAAGCTAAGGAACAAATCGTCGGTGTTCAAGGGGATGAGCCGTTCCAACGTACTATTCATCCTTTCGGCGGTATCAATATGGTTCTCAATTCCTGTAAGGCATACGGCTTTGATTTGCCGGAAGAAATTGTTGAACTGTTTACACATATCCGTAAAACCCACAACCAAGGCGTTTTTGATGCATATACCTCCGAGATGAGAGCCGTTCGTAAGGCCGGCATCATCACAGGTCTTCCGGATGCTTACGGCCGCGGCCGGATCATCGGCGACTATCGCCGTGTAGCTCTGTACGGTGTAGACTTCCTGATCAAACAAAAGAAAAACGAGCTGAAGAGCCTTGAGGTTGACGTTATTGATGAAGCTGTCATTCGTCTTCGCGAAGAGCTGTCCGAACAAATCCGTGCGCTGGACGAACTGAAGCAGCTTGGACAAATGTACGGCTTCGATATTTCCAGACCTGCTGAAAATGCGAAGGAAGCTTTCCAATGGGTATACTTCGGCTACCTGGCTGCAGTTAAAGAGCAAGACGGCGCTGCAATGTCCCTGGGACGCGTATCTTCCTTCCTGGATGCTTACATCGAACGCGATCTGACTGAAGGAACCCTGTCTGAAGAAGCAGCTCAAGAACTGGTTGACCATTTCGTTATGAAGCTTCGCATCGTTAAATTCCTGCGTACTCCTGAATATAATGATCTGTTCAGCGGCGACCCTACTTGGGTTACAGAATCGATCGGCGGTATGGCTGTAGACGGATCGACATTGGTAACGAAGAACAGCTTCCGCTTCCTGCACACCCTGTACAACCTGGGTCCTGCTCCGGAACCGAACCTGACTGTTCTCTGGTCCGAGCAATTGCCTGAAGCGTTCAAGAAATACTGTGCCAAGGTTTCGATCGAAACCAGCTCGATTCAATATGAGAACGACGACCTGATGCGTCCGATCTACGGTGACGACTACGGTATCGCTTGCTGCGTATCCGCAATGAAGATCGGTAAGCAAATGCAGTTCTTCGGAGCGCGTGCGAACCTGGCGAAAGCCCTGTTGTATGCGATCAATGGCGGTAAGGATGAAAAATCCGGCGCACAAGTCGGTCCTGAATACCCGGCAATTACTTCCGAATACCTTGAGTATGATGAAGTGATGAAACGCTTCAAGCCGATGATGGAATGGCTGGCTAAAACCTATGTAAATACCTTGAATGTAATTCACTATATGCATGACAAGTACTGCTACGAACGGATCGAAATGGCGCTGCATGACCGCGACATTCTCCGTACGATGGCTTGCGGTATTGCGGGGCTGTCGGTTGCAGCCGACTCCTTGAGCGCAATCAAACATGCCAAGGTTAAGGTTATCCGTAATGAACAAGGCATTGCTGTTGACTTCGAGACAGAAGGCGAGTTCCCTTGCTACGGAAACAACGATGACCGCGTTGACCAAATTGCCGTTAACCTGGTTGAATCCTTCATGGAAATGATTCGCAAGCACAAGACTTACCGTGATGCTCTGCCTACACAATCCGTATTGACCATTACTTCCAACGTAGTGTACGGTAAGAAGACAGGTACTACTCCGGATGGACGTAAGGCAGGCGAGCCGTTTGCTCCTGGTGCAAACCCAATGCACGGCCGCGATAAGAAGGGTGCGCTGGCATCGCTTAGCTCGGTAGCGAAGCTGCCTTACGAGCACAGCCTTGACGGGATCTCGAATACCTTCTCGATCGTGCCTAAGGCGCTCGGTAAAGAAGCGGAAATCCGCAAATCCAACCTTGTATCGATGATGGATGGATATTTCGGCAGCAACGCCCATCACCTCAACGTCAACGTGTTTGATCGTGAGCAACTGATGGACGCAATGGAACATCCTGAGAACTACCCTCAGCTGACCATCCGCGTATCCGGATATGCTGTTAACTTCATCAAACTGACTCGCGAGCAACAGCTCGATGTGATCAACCGTACCTTCCATGGTTCGATGTAAGGAGCTTCGGGTAGATTCGTAATAAATGCTGTTCAATAGTATAAATTGAGGCAGCCTAACTGGAAAGGGTGACGAAAGATGCTTAAAGGTCGCATACATTCATTGGAAACTTTCGGAACGGTAGATGGACCAGGTATTCGTTTCGTTCTCTTCATGCAGGGCTGCCTGCTGAAATGCCAATATTGCCATAACCCGGATACATGGAGCTTGACGGATGGCAAGGAGATGACTGTAGATGAGGTGTTGGCGGAAATTGAGCCATACCTCACCTACTATCGCTCCTCAGGCGGCGGCTTGACGGTATCGGGAGGAGAAGCAACCTTGCAGGCTCCTTTTGTTACCGAGCTGTTCCGTCAAGTCAAGAAGCGTTGGAACTTGCATACCACGCTGGATACGAATGGTTACAACGAAGGCGACAAGATCAAGGATCTTCTTGATGTAACGGATCTGGTTCTTCTTGATTTGAAGCACATCGATAATGAGAAGCACATCAAATTGACTAGCAAGCCCAATGATCGAATGCTTAGAATGGCTGAATGGCTGTCTAGTCATCATCGAAATATGTGGATCCGTTATGTGCTTGTACCCGGCATTAATGATGAGGAAGAGGATTTGGTCCGCTTAGGTCGGTTCATCGGCGGTCTTCAAGGTGTAGAGAAGCTGGAGATTCTCCCTTATCATCAAATGGGTGTATACAAATGGCAGGAGCTTGGCTGGGCATACCCGTTGGAAGGCGTGCCTTCCCCGACATCGGAACAAGTGGATTGGGCATATGCTATGATCGAGAAGGGTCGTCAGCAGGCAGAAGTAATTATGAATTAACAAAGTATAGCGATAGCGGTTAGGCTTGACTGTAGATGTCAGGTTTAACCGCTTTCTTGTGGTTAATAAGAAGAAATTATCCCTGATATAGAAAAATAACCTCCTGACGGATTTGAAATCGTTTTCTATAATAAGGGGTAGTAACTCTAAATTCAGGAGGGGTCCCAGAAAAATGAAGAAAGCCATACTTCCACTTCTCCTGCTGCTGATCCTCTCTTTTTCTACCCTGCTTGCGAGCTGCAATGATTCTCGTAACCCTGCATCCGAAAGTGAAGATCAAGGTCCGGTTGTGAATAATGAGGCTTTGAGCAGCGCAGAGCCGTTCGAGATTACGATCCGCCATACGCAGGTTGGAGATTCCAAGAAGTTCCGGCTTGCTCTGCTCGAGGAGGTCGTTGCCAAGACGGAGGCGGAAGTGCCCGGGCTGACAATCAGACTGGATGCAGTCGACTCCGAGGTGAACCGCAAGGAGAAGCTGAGGGGAGAGATGGCCGCCGGCAAGCCCCCGGAAGTATTTGATGTGTTCGGCAGCCCGGAGGCCCAGCTCTATGCCCGAGAGGGCCTGATGCTTGATCTTTCAGAAATTTTGAATGCGCTTGGCTTGAAGGACAAATTTACAACCTTGGCTTCATTTACACTGGACGGTAAAATATACGGTCTGCCGATCGGCGGATCCATTGAAGGTTACTTCTATAATAAAGATTACTTTGAGCAAAAAGAGCTATCGATCCCCCAAACGCTGGATGAGCTTGACAGACTGGCTGAAGAGATTCAAGCTGATGGCAAAATTCCGTTCGCCCAAGCCTCCAAGGATGCATGGATTCCTCTTATGACAACGAATAATCTATGGTCATATTATGCCGGCCCGGAAATTACCTATGGCTTTATGACCGGCGAGAGCCAGTGGAATGATGAAAGGATGGTGAAGGCGATTGCCAAGCACAAGGAATGGGTGGAGAAAGGCTACTTCAAAAAAGGGGAGCTGGGCCTCGAATATGCGGATATGCGGAACCAGATGATCACGGGGGAAGCGATCATGATGATGGACGGTTCCTGGGCGAACTCGGTGTTCAGAGATCCGGCTCAGGCTGGACCGATGGCGGGTAAGATCGGTTTTTTTAATATGCCTCCATTGAAGAAGGGGGATCCTGTTGTGGTTATGCAGGATGCGAATAATGGCTACGGGTTCTCCAGCGCGGTTGCTGACGATCCCCGGAAGCTGGCCGCCGTGAAGAGCTTTATTAAAAATATGTGGACCGAGGAAATGCAGCTTCGCGGCTTGAAGGAAGACGGTGTGCTGCCAGCAATCAAGATGGATCTGGAGCAGATGAGGACAACATCTGACGATGCGCTGATGCAGGATATTTTCACGGCGGTCAGCGAAATTGAGCTGTCCTTTCCGGCATATGATGCGCTTGTACAAGCCGAGGTAAATACGGCGCTGAGCATAGGCATACAGCAGATCATCGGCGGCGAGATAGAACCGGCTAAGATGCTTGAGCACATTCAAGCCGTTCAGAATACGGCTAATGCGCTTGAATAGAGCTAAGCAAGCGTACTACGAATTCGGGAGAAAAACGCTATGAACCTGCGAATCAAACTGTTTACCGCCTTCCTTGGGCTTGTCATCATTCCGCTGTTCATACTCGGTATTATTACCTTTCTGGTTACATTCAATTCGATTGAGACCAAGTATAGCCAGCAGGCGGAGTATTCGCTAAAGGCCATTGGCTACAGCATCAAGAATATATTTCAGGAGATGGATAATGTCACGGACAACGGCATCGCTACAGGGGTCTTCCAGGAAGCGCTCAGCTCTCAGGATCCGGATTCACAGGATTTAACGGCCGCAAGCCAGCTGGAACTAAATGCAAATCAGCGCAACTTCCGCTCTTTGCTGTATAGCCACCCTGCGATTGACTATGCTTTTTTGTACAATGTGCATGGAACCGGGGATTCTAATGTCATTTCTATCTTTAATAAAGAAAACTTCGAGACCTTGCCCTATGAGCAATTTCAGGAACATCCCCTCTACCAGGAAGTGATGTCCCTGAACGGGGTTCCCAAATGGATAGCGCCTCATGAGTATCCCGAATTAACCGGTTCGGAGGATGTGTTCACCCAGATTCGCCTGATTAAGGACCTGGGTACGTTTCGCAAGGTGGGCGTGCTGGTGGTTCAGATTAAAAATTGGGAGTTTGAAAGTATTTACCGCAACTTGACGATCGGGAGCAGGATGCAGGATACCCGTTTCTTCCTGGTCAATGACAACGGTCAGGTGCTTTACGACTTCCAGTCAGAGCTAAGCGGCGAGACGCTGGAGTCCGGCATTCAGTCCAAGCTCTCGGCAATCACAGAGTATTCCAGCTTTAAGGGGAAATTCGAGAATGAGGAAAGCGTCATTTCCATCTATCATTTGAAGGAATATAACTGGAAGCTGGTGTCTGTAACGTCATGGCACTATTTGTCCCAAGAAGTTACGACGTTCTCCAAGTGGTTTGTAGCTATTATTCTCATATGTGTGGTTACGGCCATGCTCTTTAATATTTTCTTTATGAACCGGATTACAGGGACAATAGGGGTCATAGTCCGCTTTATGAGAAAGGTTGAGAGCGGCGATCTGACGGCCAGGGTCGATGAGAAGGGCGATGATGAGCTTCTGCTGCTGCAGAAGGGCTTTAACAGCCAAATGGAGAAGATTAATGAACTGTTCCATCAAGTCAAACAGGAGCAGCTTCAGAAGGCCAATGCAGAGCTAAGAGTGCTGCAGGCGCAGATCAAGCCTCACTTCCTGTTCAACACACTGGAGTCGATTAATGTGCTGGCCGTGCAGAATGAAGGGCGGAAGGTCAGCGAGATGGTGGTGCGGCTGGCCAGCATTCTTCGCATCAGTATTCAGGACAAGGAAGAGATTCGCCTTGGGCTTGAAGTGGAGCATCTTCGGAGCTATCTTGAGATTCAAAAATTCCGTTTTGAAGAGCTGTTCGATTATGAGATTGACATTCCGGCAAGCATGATGAGCTGCAAGGTGATGAAGCTGACGCTTCAGCCATTGGTAGAGAATAGCATCCAGCATGGCTTCGAGGGCATCAATTACAGGGGCCAGATTAAAGTGACAGGCATGCTGCGGAATAATAGCATGGTGCTCCAGGTAGAAGATAATGGGATCGGCATGACAGGCAAACAGCTCTCATCCATTCAGTATGCCGACCCTGACCTAGATCTTCATTCCGTCTCTGTGTATCCCAATCATGAGCGGAGGGGGCTTGGGCTAAGGAGTGTGCATGACCGGTTAAGGCTGCGATATGGAAGCCGCTATGGTCTGTTCATCTGCTCGCAGCCCGGAGAAGGAACGATAATCCAGTGTGTGATTCCAATAACAGAATCGGGTGATCAGGGATGAAGCTGAAGGCGCTGTTGGTGGATGATGAAGTTCATATTTTAAACAACCTGTCAAAGGTATTGCCCTGGGAGGACATGGGCTTCGAGATTGTGGGATTGGCCAGAAACGGGGTGGAGGCGCTGGAAGCCGCCGTCTTGCATGCGCCGGACTTAATCCTATGCGATATTCGAATGCCGGTAATGGATGGGCTGGAGTTCATCGAGAAGGCCAGGGAGTGCAAGCTGAACAGTGAGATTATTTTGCTGACAGGCTATCAGGAGTTTGAGTATGCCCGGGTAGGCATCAAGTACGGGGTGAAAGACTATATCTGCAAGCCGATCAATTACTTCGAGCTGGAGGATGTGGTTAGGAGCATCGCTGCCCATATCCGTGAAGCCATAAGGAAGCAGAGCAAGGAGGAGTGGCTGGAACAGGCGGCGATGCTGTTTAACGAAAATTATATGCTGCATGCTTTACTAGGCCAGATGACAGACGAGAGGATGCAATGGCTCCCGGACGAGGAGCGGGGCGAGCAGCCATCGGTTGACGGCATGCTCCTGTTGGACCTGGAAGACTATGCGCGTTGCTCGTTGTCCTGGACCCCGCATGAACGAAAGACTTGGAATGTACATATCAAGCGGTTGTTGACCGAGCTGTTCAGGGAGCTTGTACCCAACTGCATGGTGCTGCAAGTGAGAGAGGGCGAATGGTGTCTGGTATTGCATTCCGCAGAGTGGCAGAGTGTCACCCGCGAGCAGCTCGCAGAAATGCATACCGTGCTGATGAACGAGGTCCGGGAGACGCAGCCCGAGCTAAGCCTGCGGATGTGTGTCAAGCAGGAGTCTGTTCCACTGCGTGAGCTGCCTGCTCTTTATCAGCGTATGCAGAAGCTGTTCATCTTACATTCCCCGGATCAATGGATTGTGAATGCGAATGGCTTGCTGCCCGAGCGGAATGAAATACAGGCAGAAGATGGGATGCAAGGATGGCGGTTCACGGAATTGATGACGAATGGACTAAGGAACGGCAATCCGGATATGCTGCTTCGCGTATCCTCCGAGCTTAAGCATTATATCGCCCACTCCGTCGAAAGCTCAGGCGCTCATGCAGAGAAGCTCCTGCATTATCTGCTCATACATCTGCTTCGGGAGATGCGTGAATTGCAAATGCTGGCTGCAGACCAAGAGAAGAAGGTTTGGGCGCTGCTTCAGGGAACGCTCAGCCTTAAGGAACTGCTTACGGTCATTCTGGCCATGCTTGATCAGTCCAGAGATTCACTGGCGGCCAAGAAATCCTCGGAGACCCTGATGATGACGGCTCAGAACTATATCCTGCAACATCTTGGCAAAGACTTCGGGATCCAGGATATTTCAGATTATTTAGGAATTAGCTGCAGTTACTTCTGCCTGTTGTTCAAAAATCACTTCGGAGAGACATTTGTTGAATATTTAACACGTCAGCGAATCGAAACAGCCAAGACCTTGCTCCAGAGCAGCAGTAAATCAATAACCAGCATCGGAGCTGTTGTCGGGTATCAGGAACGCAGGTATTTTACGAAGGTCTTTCAGAAATACACCGGAATGACGCCCTCGGAATATCGTTCCAGGGAATCAACCGTATCCTAATACTAAGAGGTGAGGGGCTTGAAATTGAATGAATCAGCCTGGTCGTTAGAGGAAAAGATTGGTCAATTGTTTATTTGCGGTTTCCATAGTCTTGAGGCGGATGAACAGATTTTGACCTTGATCAAGGACTACCATGTCGGGGGGACGGTGTATTTCCGGCGCAATATCGAGTCTGTGCCGCAGCTGGCCGCATTGTCCTCCGCTCTGCAGCGGCTTCCGAGGAATCATGCGGATGTTCCGTTATTCATTGCCATTGATCAGGAAGGCGGGATGGTTGCTCGTCTTGACCATGAGGGCATGAGCCGGATTCCGGGAAATATGTCTCTTGGCGCAGCCGGTGATCTGTCGTTAACGGAAGCTACGGCGCGGCTGGCAGCCAAGGAAATGCTGGCGCTGGGCATTAATTTCAACTTCGCGCCGTGCATCGATGTGAATAATAATCCGGCCAACCCTGTCATCGGAGTGCGTTCGTTCGGGGAGAACCCGCTAAAGGTAGCGGAGCATGGTGTGGCCGCAATTACAGGCTATCAGCAGCAGGGAGTTATCGCTACGGCCAAGCATTTTCCCGGACATGGGGATACGGCAGTTGATTCGCATCGAGGTCTTGCCTCGGTGCCTCACGATAAGGAGCGTCTGAACGCCGTTGAATTGCTGCCATTCCGGCATGCAATCGAGGCCGGGGTTGATGCGATAATGACTGCACATGTCATTTTCCCGGCATTTGAGCCGGATGGTATTCCAGCTACATTATCCCGGAAGGTACTGACGGACTTGCTAAGAACCGAGCTAGGCTATCAGGGGGTTATTGTTACGGACTGCCTGGAGATGCATGCGATTTCCAAGGAGAGCGGAATTGCCGAAGGGGCCGTCCAATCGCTTCAAGCCGGAGCGGACCTTGTGCTAGTAAGCCATACGCTGAGTGATCAAATTGCAGCGATTGAGGCCGTGAAGAAGGCAGTTAAAGAGGGCAGAATTACCGAGGAGCGGATTAATCAATCGGTAGAACGAGTTCTTCGGCTGAAGGAGCAAAGATTGGGGACGCCGACCTTTGAAGCGGGGAAGGAAGTCCCTGCGGCTCCTGTTCAGATGCCCTTGACTCCGGATGAGGAACATGTGCCGCTCCTTACACAAATTGCCGAAAAGAGCGTGACGCTAGTGAAAAAGGGCTCGAACTTCCCGCTGAATGCAGCGAAGCCCGTGCTTGTCGTCTGGCCGGAGCTTCGTCATCGGACTGAGGTCGATGAACCGGCAGTTCATCGCTACACCCTTGCTGATGCATTGGAGAAATGCGGAGTTCAAGTGGAGCTGGCGGTCATCGGCACGTATCCGGAGGATGAAGAGCTGGAACAGGTGTTGAATACAAGCCAGGCCTATGATCAGATTGTAGTTGTAACCTATACCGCAGAAGGAGCTTTGCCCGAGGGCCAAAAGCAGCTTGTTCAAGAGCTGTGCCGGATTCATGAAGACCGGGTCGTTGCAGTATCGACACGGAATCCTTATGACATTCATGAATTCCCTGAGGCAGAAACCTATCTCTGTCTTTATGAAAATCGTTCCTACGCTCTGGATGCGTTGGCTAAGGTGATTACAGGTCGTTTGCAGCCGACCGGAGTTCTGCCTGTTGGTCTGAACAGCAGCTACCCGGCAGGCTTTAGTTACACTCTTAACTAATAATTTCAGGCGATACATGCAAAGCCAAAACCGGCAGAATCGCGCGCTATAACGCGGTTTGTGCCGGCTTTTGCGTGAATACGGAACTTTTTGTCCAATGTTTGTGCTTGCATGCTATGATATTTGTAGAAACTTTTTCAGGGAAGATGCGTTTAAAGTATATGAGTCTACAGAAGAAGGTTCCAAAATGGGGGAGAGAGGGAGTATTGCCAGCATGAATTTCAAGAAAATGCTTATGACTACGATTTTGGTTGCTTCGCAGGTAGCCGCACTGGCTTTGCCTGTAAGTGCAGAGGAGAATGTGCCGGTCTCCAATTCGGCAAATGAGACGACGATTACCGAAGCGACATATGAGCAGAAGTCTCAGGCCGATTCCGGTGAGGAGGCTTCCTCGACAGATCCAGTGACCGATCCGGATACAGAGGGCGCTGGGACAGTTGAAGGTGAAGCGGGAGAGCCCGCAACAGAACAGGCAACAGAGCCAACAACAGAGGGGACGTCCAATGAAGGAGCCGTCATTTCCGGGGCTGCCTCTTCAAGCGGCGATGAATTGATCCTTTTGATGAACAGCAAGAAAATGTACCATAATGGTGTAGAATACCTCGCTAATTATCCCATGGAAGTAAAGGACGGAGTATCCTACGTCTCAATCCGGGCGATTGTCGAGCGGGCCGGATTCCAAATCTCTTACGACAGCAAGACCAAGGAAACCATTATTGTCCGCGGCAGCGATGAGCTTCGCTTCAAGCTGAATACGACAAGCTATAAAGTAAACGGTGTTACCTCCACGATGCGCGGCAAATCCTATTCCGTTCAGAATAATTTCATGGTGCCGTTGACTGCGATTACTCAAGCCTTGGAAATCCCGTATACATGGGACCAAAAGGGAAAGCGCGTCATTATGAATCTATCTACTAAACCGGTGGCAAGCTTTACGATCGGGAATAAAGAGGTCATTTCCGGAGAGACGATAGTTCAATACTTGCCTCAGTCATCTTCTCCTACAGGCCAGCAGATTGTCAGTGAAGAGTGGCAGGGCCGTCAGGAAACGTTCATGACGCCGGGGAACTACGTGGTCACTTATCGCGTCCAGGATGCAAGCGGCCAATGGAGCGATCCGTTCTCCCTGACGATTACCGTCGTGAAGCCGCATACTCCGCCAATAGCTAATTTTACAACGGATAAAGATACTTACAAGATGGGTGAGCTGATCACTTATATCGATGACAGTTCGGATGAGGTAGGAATCCAGGACCGCAATTGGGTAAATAATCAGCGTGCCTTTTTTAGCCCGGGTCCGGTATCTATTAAACTGACTGTAGTGAATGTATTTGGGCTTACATCGACGATCGAGAAGACCATCACGATTACGAATGAAACCCTCTATACGCGGGATGAATTCAACCAGCTCTATACTCCGGTCGGAGAAAAATATGGATTCGACGGAAAAGCGGTTCCGAGCTGGGACAAGGTTAATTATTCATATACTTCCAACGCAACTACGCTGATCCGAAGCAATAGCCCGGAGACGGTTTATTCTGAGGGTGTACTGTATCGGGAGACAGCCCTTGGCGCTACCCGGTTTATGATTCACCATGCGAATGCTACCGGCAAAAATGTGAAAATGTACGTAATTGCCACTAATAATAACGATGTTAGCGCCCGTTTGACCCAGAGCAACCTGGGCTTTGCCGGACCGAATCAATATGCAACCGGAGTGGGAAAAGCCTCCGTTGAACGTTATTATGATTCCATGCTGACCGGAAACCAGTATAAGGATATCTGGATTGCTCCGGGAGAAAGCAAGATCATCCTGAACGAGCTGAGCGCATCTAACATGAAAAATGGGGATGTCATCTCGTTGCTTGCAGATTTGCACAGCGACTCTACCCTTCAATATGATGTCATTATGATAGGCGCGGATAAGGATCCGATGGTATCGCTGCCTTATCTGAGCTTGCTGCCGCGTGATGTTCATAACCGCGGAACGTTTATGGATGCTACCAGAACGATTGAATATTCCGAAGAAATTGGTCTGACGCCTGTAAGACTGCTGCTTGGGGACAACTCAAGCGATCCGTTCCTTGCTGGGCAAGATACGATGTCTGCTGCTGAACCTGTTCTGAATGCCGGAAACTTCGGTGTTGTGTATAACATTACATTGAAGCGGGTTGCACCGAATACCTTGGTTACCTTCAATCCACGCGGCGGATTCTATACCGGCTGGATTCTGGTGAACGGGGTTCAGGTTCCGCTGTCTGCGACAACCGGATTGAATGCACCGAACGAAACGGCGGTTCTGTTCCGCACAGGTAATTACGAGCAGAGCTTGAATCTGGTATTCACTGCCGCTCCGGGAAGCAACCTTTCGGTCAATCTGCTGTTCCAGCAAATGCCTGCGAAGAAATAGATGATATAAGTTGAACCAATGATTGTACGTATTGGGCAACGTGTGAAGTGTGCTTACGATCGCTGTTGTTCGCGGATTTCTCTGACTGAACCAACTTATATAGCAATAATATTATTTACTAACGAAGCCGGCCCCTATTTCAGGGGCCGGCTTCGTTGACGCTGTGCGAAAAGTGCGGCATTATTAGAAGGAGGGCTGGGAAGCTGGACAGTCTTGAACGGAGGATGCGCACAATGAAGCTTGTCAGACGGAGCTTTCAGGCTCCGATTCGCTTTTACCGAAAATTCATCTCCCCACTGAAGCCGCCGACCTGCCGATTCTATCCTACTTGTTCGGCTTATGCTTTAGAGGCAATAGAAGTACATGGGCCATTGAAGGGAAGCTACCTGGCAGCGAGACGAATTGCAAAATGCCATCCCTTTCATCCGGGCGGGCTGGATCCGGTTCCGCCGAAGCGGCAAAAGGACGCGGCCCCTTGACATGTTGTGAGGAGTTTCTTAATATTAGATCATATTCGATACAGATTCGATGAACGGATAAGTACAGAGAAAGTGCGCCAGTTGCAGAGAGCCGGGGGAAGCTGAAAACCGGTCTGGAGCCGCTTTGGAAAATGGTCCTGGAGAACTGCTGTTGAGCCATCCTTGAGTTCTGTGGAGGTGAGGCAGCGGCGCTTAATCCGGCGTTACTGGTGCGGTCAAGCTTTGACCTGCCGAGCCCGCAGCCGTAAGGTGACGGGAAATTTGGGTGGTAACACGTGAGCAATCTCGTCCCATAGAGGGGCGGGTTTTTTTATTTTCTGAAATCAAGGAGATGAAGACATGTCAACAAAAAAGACGTATTACATTACGACTCCGATCTATTATCCGAGCGACAAGCTTCACATCGGTCATGCCTATACAACTGTGGCCGGTGACGCCATCGCCCGATACAAACGGCTGCGCGGATATGATGTGCGCTACCTGACCGGTACGGACGAGCATGGACAGAAGATTGAACGCAATGCGCTTAAGGCGGGCAAGACGCCGCAGCAATTCGTGGATGATATTGTGGCCGGTATTAAGGACTTGTGGAAGAAGCTTGATATTTCAAACGATGACTTCATCCGTACTACGGAAGAGCGGCATAAAACGGCGGTAGCTGATATTTTTGACCGTTTGGTGCAGCAGGGAGATATCTATAAAGGTGAATATGAAGGCTGGTATTGTACCCCGTGTGAATCATTCTTTACGGAGCGCCAGCTTGTGGACGGCAATTGTCCGGATTGCGGACGCCCGGTAGAACTGGTGAAGGAAGAGAGCTACTTTTTCCGAATGAGCAAATATGTGGACCGCCTGCTTCAATACTACGAAGACAATCCGGGATTTATTCAGCCGGAATCTCGCAAGAATGAGATGATCAACAACTTCATCAAGCCAGGGCTTGAAGATCTTGCCGTATCCCGGGCAACCTTCGATTGGGGCGTTAAGGTGAAGGGAGATCCGAAGCATGTCGTCTATGTGTGGATCGATGCCTTGACAAATTATATAACGGCACTCGGCTACGGCAGCGAAAATGAAGAGCTGTTTAACCGTTATTGGCCGGCAGATGTGCATTTGGTCGGTAAGGAGATTGTCCGGTTCCATACGATTTATTGGCCGATCATGCTGATGGCTCTGGACTTGCCGCTCCCGAAGAAGGTCTTCGGACATGGCTGGCTGTTAATGAAAGGCGGCAAGATGTCCAAGTCGAAGGGAAATGTTATGGACCCGCTTGTGTTGATCGACCGGTATGGACTGGATGCAACACGCTATTACCTGCTTCGTGAGGTTCCCTTCGGTGCTGACGGCTCCTTCACCCCGGAAAGCTTCGTACAGCGTGTGAACTCCGATCTGGCCAACGATCTGGGGAATCTGCTCAACCGGACGGTTGCGATGATCGGGAAGTATTTCGATGGCACCATTCCTGCGTTTAAAGCAGGTGTTACAGCTTTTGACGCGGAACTGGAGAAGCTGGCGCTTGAGACCGTCAGCAAGGTAGAAGAAGTTATGGAAAACCTGGAGTTCTCCGTGGCTCTATCTGCAATCGGTGCATTTATCAGCCGCACCAATAAGTATATTGATGAGACCCAGCCATGGGTACTGGCGAAGGATGAAGCCAAGCAGGAGGAGCTGGCTTCTGTCATGACGCATCTGGTTGAATCGTTGCGGATTGCATCGATTTTGCTGCAGCCGTTCCTGACGGAGGCTCCGGCCAAGATTTGGAGCCAGCTTGGTATTTCGGCAGGCGAATGGACGGAATGGGATAGCGCGAAGCAGCTGGGCGTCGTATCCGGCGGAACCAAGGTTGGCAAGGCGGAGCCCATCTTCCCAAGACTTGAGGCGGAGCAGGAAATCGAGTTTATTTCCAGCTCCATGGCCGGCGGAGCAGCGGCTGCAGAGACAGCTAAGCCAGAAGCTGCGGCGCCGCAAGAGGCTCAGGAGAAGCCGGATCTGAAGGAAGAAATCGGCATTGACGAATTTGCCAAGGTCGAGCTCCGGGTGGCTCAGGTTGTTGCTTGTGAGCCGGTGCCAAAGGCCGACAAGCTGCTAAAGCTGCAGCTTGATCTGGGATTTGAGCAGCGCCAGGTCGTCTCAGGCATCGCTAAGCATTACAAGCCGGAGGAATTGGTAGGACGCAAGGTGATTTGCGTGACGAACCTGAAGCCGGTGAAGCTGCGCGGAGAATTGTCGCAGGGCATGATACTTGCCGCCTCTCAAGGAGATCAATTGACACTCGCCACGGTACCGGACAGCATGCCGAACGGAGCGATTGTAAAATAAGGTTGTTATAGGCTGCCCGGAGGCAAGGGTGCGATCTGCATCTCTTGTCTTCGGGTTTATTTTCACAACAGCGATCGTAAGAACACTTCACTCGTTGCCTCCAATGCAGAATCATTAGTTCAATTTGCATAGAATTAAGGTTGACAGGGCAGATGGTGATCTCTATAATCGTATTAGTAATCATTACGATTAATTGCTTGAGAGATAAAAGGAGAGAACCAATATGCGTAAAAGGCATTATATACAAGGAAGTGCAAGCACACTGATACTGGGATTAGCGATGCTGCTTCTGCTGGCAGGATGCGGGAAGGGTCAAGCTAATGGAATTGCGGAAGGCAAGGTGAATGTTGTCACGAGCTTCTATCCGATCTACGAATTTGCTAAGGCAATCGGAGGAGAGGAGGCTAACGTCATTAATCTGCTCCCAACCGGCGTTGAACCGCATGATTGGACTCCGCGGAGTCAGGACATTTTAAATACATCGAAAGCGCAGCTGTTTTTCTATAATGGTGCCGGTCTTGAAGGCTGGGTACCGAATTTTCTCAAGGGCTTGGGCAATGACAGTACAGTGAAGACGGTCGAGGTGTCTCAAGGGATCGAGCTGATCTATACCGACGAGGATGACGGCCATGGGCACGGAGAGGCTGCTGAAGAGGAACATGATGAGGATCACGGGCACGAAGCGGGTAATGAAGAGCATGACCATGACCATGCTGCTACCCATATTGATCCGCATACCTGGGTTAGTCCCAAATCGGCAAAGATTATGGCAGAGAATATGAAGAACAGCTTCATTGAAGCGGATCCTGCTCATCAAGCGAACTATGAGGCCAGATATAAGGAATTGACTGAGAAGCTGGATGCGCTGGATGCCAAATTCACTTCGGAGCTGGAAGGCATGTCCAAGAAGGAAATTGTTGTATCCCATCAGGCGTTCGGCTACCTATGCCGTGATTATGGCCTGACGCAGCATGCGATTATGGGATTGTCTCCGGATGCCGAGCCGCGCGGACAGGATCTGGTCAAGCTGTCGAAGCTGGTGAAGGAAGAGGGTATCCAATACATTTTCTTTGAAGAACTGGTATCCGATCGCCTCGCAAAGACACTGGCGTCTGAAGCAGGAGTAGAGACTATGGTGCTGAATCCGGTGGAAGGCTTGACGAAGGAGCAGGAGAAGGCCGGGGACAACTATTTCACATTAATGGAAAAGAACTTGCAAAATCTCAAGCTCGCTCTACAATAAAGGATGGGATTTTCAGCAGGAAGGATGGGACCTTTATGACATCCCTTACCAGAGTTACAGGAGAAGCATGTCATCAACATATTATTGAATTGAATCAGGTTTCGTTCGCTTATCAGGACCAGCAGGTCATTTCAGGATTGAACCTGGTTGTCAAGGAACGAGACTTCGTCGGGATCATCGGCTCCAATGGCGCAGGAAAGACCACGCTACTGAAGATGATTGTTGGTCTGCTTCGGCCGACCCATGGGGAGATCATGCTGTTCGGGCAGCCGGTACGGAGCTTTCGGGATTGGGAGCGGATCGGCTATGTGCCGCAGAAGAACGCTTTTAATCCGCTCTTTCCGGCTACAGTACAGGAAGTAGTTCTGTCTGGATTGTATAGCAACAAGAAGATTTTTAAGAGAGTCCATCAGGAGGACCGGCGCAAGCTGGCTGAGGCGATGGAAGTCATGCATATCAGTGATCTGGCGAGTAAACGAATCGGGCAATTATCCGGCGGACAGCAGCAGCGTGTATTTCTGGCCCGTGCGTTGATCAATCAGCCGGATTTGCTCATTCTGGATGAGCCTACGGTTGGTATTGATGCGCAGACCCAGGCGGATTTCTTTGATTTGATCTTCCATATGCATGCCCATCATCAGATGACCTTCCTGATGGTCTCCCATGATATCGAGATGATCGAGGGCAAGCTGGGAAAAGAACCCCGAGATACTTACGGAGGCATTAAATTTTATGCCCGTCATTCGCACGAGCAGGACTGTGTGATTCCCGGACTGCAGCATTCGATTCTCTAAACCGGTATTAGGAGATGTGACTATTGGAGATTATTACTGCGGATTTCTTTCAACGCGCACTGGCAGGAGGTCTGCTGATCGGGTTAACGGCACCCCTGATCGGCATTTTTCTTGTATTGCGCCGCTTGTCTATGATTGGCGATACTTTGGCTCATGTTACGATAGCGGGGGTTGCTCTGGGATTTTTGACCGGCGTATATCCGATCGGGATGGGCATTATATTCGCCGTGTTCGCCTCCTTTGCCATCGAGAAGCTCCGCAAGGCATATAAAGGCTATGCAGAGTTGTCGATTGCAGTGATCATGGCTGGCGGAGTAGCGTTAGCTTCATTGTTCTTTACGCTCGGGATGGGTTACAATAATGATGTAGTCGGTTATTTGTTCGGGAGTATTTATACCCTGGATATGACGGATCTGTATGTTGTTGGAGCGGTTACGGTTCTGGTTGCCGTCACAGTCTTCATATTCTTTAAAGAATTGTTCCTGTTGTCCTTCGAGGAGGACGCGGCAGCGGTCAGCGGACTTCCGGTCAAGCTGTTGAATATGATCATCACGGTTATGACCGCCCTGGTGATCAGTACAGCGATCAAGATTGTCGGTGCGTTGCTGGTGTCCGCACTTCTGACGATTCCGGCGGCATGCAGTCTTATTATCGCCAGAAGCTTCAAGCAGTCGGTGGTATTCTCTGTTATTATCGCTGAGATTGCGGTCGTTGCCGGGCTTGTTATTGCCGGAGTCTGGAACCTTGCTCCTGGCGCTACGATTGTATTACTGCTGATTGCTATGCTGATTCTTACCTTGGTCGGCAAGCGAGGATTCACTACCTGATGCAAAAATAGAGTCGCGGAGGTTCACATGGCTGACATCAATATCATGGTTGCCTTTGGAGCCGGGGTAGCGTCCTTTATCTCCCCCTGCTGCTTGCCATTATATCCTTCTTATCTGTCTTATATTACCGGAATGTCCGTCCAGACGCTGAAGACCGAGCAGCACAAAAGGGAAGTGCGCTTCCGCACGATGACCCATACGCTGGCCTTTATTCTTGGTTTCTCGGTGGTGTTCTACACGCTTGGCTTTGGAGCAGGACTCTTCGGGGAGTTGTTCAATAACTACCGGACCTTGATCCGCCAATTATCGGCTATTCTAATTATATTAATGGGTCTATTTTTACTTGGAATCTTTCAACCGGGATTTTTACTTAGGGAACGCAAGCTGAATCTGAAGTTCAAGCCTTCAGGATACATAAGCTCTTTTGTGTTCGGTATTGGATTTTCGGCAGGCTGGTCTCCGTGCGTAGGGCCGATTCTCGCCGCCATTATAGCGCTTGCTGCAAGTGAACCAGGGGCTTGGTTAGGCTTGATTACCGCTTATTCTGCAGGCTTCGCGCTCCCTTTTTTCGTGCTGGCGTTTTTTATCGGCTCCACTAAATGGATTTTGAAATATTCCGGCTTGATCATGAAAATTGGCGGGGCTCTCATGCTGCTGATGGGTGTTCTTCTCTTTACGAATAAGATGGCCCAAATCACGATCTGGCTGCAGCAGATTACGCCGGAGTGGCTGAAATTCTAACTTCGTGAGCGGGTTAACTTGCCAACAGACGAGCCTAACATGTATCATTAACTAGTAAGACTTGGTACAGAATGCGGTTCATTTTGGATATGAGTTCCGCGAAAGCTCAGAGAAAAGAGGTTTTCAGTATATGCCAACGCCCAGTATGGAAGATTATTTGGAGCGTATTTACAAATTGATTGATGAGAAGGGCTATGCCCGGGTTTCCGATATCGCTGAAGGGCTGGAGGTTCATCCCTCATCGGTCACCAAGATGATCCAGAAGCTGGACAAGGATGAATATCTCATCTATGAAAAATACAGAGGTCTTGTTCTAACTAATAAAGGGAAGAAGATCGGAAAACGCCTTGTAGACCGCCATGATTTATTGGAAGAATTCCTTGAACTGATCGGCGTAGATCAGGACAATATCTATAAGGACGTGGAAGGAATCGAGCACCATCTGAGCTGGGACTCCATTACTTGCATTGCTTCTCTGGTAGAGTACTTCAAGCGCGATGAAGCCCGGGTTACAGAATTAAGGAGTGTCAGCCAGGAACTGCTTGGCGATGCCTGAGGTAAATGAAATAAAGAGCAATTCCCCGCGATGCGGGGTTTTATTTTGCCCATTTTCCGCAACTCTTTACCCGTGAATGTCGTTTACATTGACATAGGGCAGTTTGTCTAATCTACACAATGGAGGTAACTGATGAAATTTTTACGAGCATGGATGATTCCTCTGCTGATTCTGATGCTGATCTGGCCAGGCGGCAGTGCCAAGGCCGAGAGCGGGGATCAAATTACTATTTTCCTGGATGGAAGCATTTTGCAGAGTGATACTCCTCCATACGTCAAGGCTAAAGAAAATGTAACGATGGTCCCGCTTCGAATTATCAGCGAAAGTCTGGGCGCTCATGTCACCTGGTCTTCCACGGCGAAGAGCGCGACAATCCAAAAGGAAGAACACGAATTAATTCTTGTCATGGGAGGCAACACCGCCCGGGTGGATGGCAATGACATTGCCCTGGACGTATCTGTGGAGAATATCAATGGAAGGACCATGGTTCCGCTCCGGTTTGTGAGCGAGCAGCTCGGATTAAGTGTCATTTGGAATTCCGCTGCAAAGACCATCACCCTTACCACGGAGTCTTCAAATGGAGACGCGGTCGTCTTGCCGCCGCAGCCAGGAAGCGGTGCTGGAACGGTTACTTCACCCTCGGCGGATCAGGAGATGAGAGGAGTATGGATATCCTCCGTTTCAAATCTGGACTGGCCAAGTAAAGCATCATACGGGCAGATCGAAAAGCAGAAGCAGGAATACATCCAGCTGCTGGACGAGGTAGAAGCCATGGGCATCAATGCGGTATTCGTTCAGGTAAGGCCGGCTGCGGACAGTCTATATCCATCCAAGCTGGTGCCGTGGAGTACTTATCTGACAGGTGCTGCAGGGAAGGATCCAGGCTATGATCCGCTTGCGTTCATGATTGAAGAGACTCACCGCAGAGGGATACAGTTCCATGCATGGTTTAACCCGTTCCGGGCGAGCACCGGAAGTGATGCAAGCAAGCTGCCGGCCAATCATGTGGCGAATGCCCACAAGGACTGGATCGTTACATTCGGCGGGAAAATGTACATCAATCCTGGTATTCCAGAGGCCCGTTCCCATATCATCGAGGCCATAATGGAGGTTGTCAACGGCTATGATATCGATGGTGTGCATCTGGATGACTACTTCTATCCAACCGGAGAAACAACGAAGTCCCAGTTTAACGATGATGCGACCTTCAAGCTGTACAACCCGAACAAGATAAGTAATAAAGGCGATTGGCGGCGAAGCAACATTAATGCATTCGTTCAGGAACTGGGGGAAGCCATTCATCAGGCCAAGCCCGATGCGGCTTACGGCATCAGCCCGTTTGGCGTCTGGCGGAATAAAAGCAGTGATCTGACCGGATCGGATACGAAGGCAGGCATTACAGCCTATGACAGCACCTATGCCGATGTCCGCGCATGGATCAAGCATGAATGGATTGACTATGTCGTACCGCAGGTTTACTGGAGCATGTCCAGGCAGGAGGTTCGCTATGACATCTTGGCTGACTGGTGGGCGAATGAAGTAAGAGGAACCCAGGTCAAGCTGTATATCGGTCACGCTCCTTATAAGCTGGCCACGCCGGAGATCGGATGGGACAGTGCAGGAGAGATTATTTCTCAACTGGAATATAACCGCAGCAACTCCGGAATCTCAGGCAGTATTTTCTTTAGTGCGAAGGACTTGAGAAGAAACCCTCTTGGAATTATTCAACGGCTAACAGACTATTACCGCACTCATTAGTTTTCAGCATATATACAACCTCCGTCAACATACATAAGCATTAGACTTGTGTATGGGGATGGGGGTTTTTTATGCAGATTAATGGAGTATTCCAAGGCGGCGGGGTAAAGGGAATCTCGCTGGCCGGTGCGGTTCGTGCGGCTGAAAAATACGGTGCGGAATTTCATCAGGTCGCAGGCACCTCGTCCGGTTCCATCATTGCGGCCATGATTGCTGCGGGCTATAGGGCGGAGGAGATGAAGGAGCTAATCATTGCCACTTCCTTTGCCAGCTTTCTGAAAAGATCGCCTATCTTTAATTTGGCGCTGATCGGGCCTGCCATTCGGGTGATGCTAAAGAAGGGGCTCTATTCCGGAGAAGCACTTGAACATTGGGTTAGGCAACTTCTCCAGCAAAAGGGGGTTCGCACATTCGCCGATTTGCCTAAAGGCAAGCTCAAGGTTATTGCTTCGG
Organism: Paenibacillus apis; assembly: GCF_018333295.1. NCBI lineage: Bacteria > Bacillati > Bacillota > Bacilli > Caryophanales > Paenibacillaceae > Paenibacillus > Paenibacillus apis. The sequence continues at coordinate 234,471 of NZ_BORS01000008.1, read as the reverse complement.
ATATTACAAGCGGCAAAATTCTTGTACTGCCTGATGACCTGGCCAAATTGGGGATTCGGCCGGAGTCGTTTGAAGTGGCTCGAGCTATCCGTATGAGCTGCAGCATCCCCTACTTTTTCGATCCGGTGCTGCTTCGGCTGCCGTCGAGTATAAGCAAAAGAAAGAGGTTCTCGGACCAGTTCCTGCATATCGTTGACGGCGGATTGCTAAGCAACTTGCCATTGTGGATATTTGATCGCTCCGTTTCCGGGTCTCGAAAAAAAATGATTCCAACAGTCGGCTTTCAAATGGTCGGAAAGAACTCTGATAAACCGCATATCATTCAGGGGCCGTTCTCTATGCTGCAAGCCTTAGTAGAGACCATGCTCTCCGCACACGATGAGCGATACATCGAACAGTCCAATCGATATCGTACCATCAAAATCCCTACGCTCGGCATATCCACCACACAATTTGACCTCAGTCGTGAAGAAAGCCTGCTGCTTTATGAATCCGGTGTAAGATCCGGAGACCGCTTCTTCGAAGACTGGAGTGTCCAGTACTACGAGGAGCAGTTCATAAAGTATCAGCAGGCTCTTAAGATTTAGTATGAAGAAGCTGGTCTGACTTGATCGATTAATGATACTTTGGCACATCATCATCTGATTTCTTGCCTTTATTCCCTTCGATGACTTGAAAAGGGTACGACTTCCGCTTCTTGGAAGCAGAGGTATTTCCCCGCTTGGCCTGAGCAACCTTGGCCATCGTTCTGGCCGATGGCTTGATGTTGGGGCTTCGCTTCCGCGCTTTGCCGGGAGGAAACCTGTAGAGGAAGAAGATGACCGCTATCAGAATGATCGGAATAAGAAAATCCATAAGCCGGATCTGACGACCGTACCCAAACAGTCCAGCTAAAATGCCAATCACGGACAGGATGCCTAAAATCCATAATAGAAGGGACTGTTTTTTCATGTCATTATCATCCTTTCACAGGATCAAGTGAAGAAGGGGCAGAAACGTTATCGACCAGTGTTCCCTGTTTCTCGACGATGGCATCCAGTTCACGCATCCGATTGAATGAAGCGATGGAGACCTCTACTTGATCATCGTGGGGCTCCTTGGTTGTAAGCAGTTGAAGCCAAAGCCCGGGGTAACCCAGAATACGCAGAACCGGAATATCTCTTACCGCATTCGTTAACCGGAGCAATTCAAAGGAAATTCCGATGACTAGCGGGAGCAGCAGCAACCGGATGTAAACCCGTTCCCACAAGGAATCCCAACTGAATATCGGCAGCGAGTAAAGGATAATGCCGACGATGACGGTTAAAATGATAAAGCTGCTGCCGCAACGGTAGTGAAGTCGGCTATATTTTTGCACATTGGCAGGGGTCAATTCTTCACCGGCCTCATAGGCGCTGATCACTTTGTGCTCTGCGCCGTGATACTGAAACAAGCGCTTGATAATCGGCGTCTGGGACATGATCCACAGGTAGACAAGCAAGAAGATAACCTTGATAAGCCCTTCAACAAGACTATGCAGTGATTGGCTGCCAAATGCATTCTGGAATAGATACTGTTCTACAATGGCAGGAACCAGCGTGAAGATCAGCTTGCCAAAAATAAAGGACAAGACACCTACGGCAGCGACTCCGATAATCATGGATAACGACCATCCGGATTGCTCCTTCTCCTTCTGTCTGGCACGTTCCTCAGGTTCAAGCTCGTCATCGGCCATCGCCTCGGCCGAGTAGTTCAGATGCTTGGATCCTTTCGCACTGGAATCAATAATACTGACAATCCCCCGCAAAAAAGGAATCTTACGCAAATTTTTCACCCATGGCTTATCCTGTTTCGGTACTTCGAGAAATGTAATTTCACCGTTCTTGCGGCGCACAGCCGTAACATTCACGTGCTTGCCGCCGAACATAACGCCCTCCATGACGGCTTGACCGCCATATATATTAGGTACAGATTGCTCTGACAATAAATTCACCTTCCTAGGAGTGTTGGTTTTCATAGAATAATTACATTGTAACGAACTTTACGGTCAAATTCTAGTTTGATTAGTCTTTTTCGATTTGCGCATACTAGCAATGAATGATACGACTTGCAAGGAAAGGGCGATCGCACTATGAAGAACCCGAAAAAAAGGAAGAGCAAGAGGACGAATCTGTTGGGCTTTTCGATTATGATCGGCTTTTTTGCCGGATTGATCTGGGGAGGGGTCAAAGGACTGTTTTATTATTTGAGATTCACCACCGTGATACCAGGCTTTCTGGTGGAGCCGTTCTTCAAGCACAGCTTCTTGAATACCCAGCCAGGATACTATGTGGGATGGCTGTCGTTCATCCTATTTTCCATTGTGGCGACCCTCGTTTACACACTGGCTTTTCGAAAGCTGAGAGGACCTTTTCCAGGGCTAGTATATGGGATTGTATGGTGGATGCTAATCTTTGTTGTGATCGGTCCGTTGGCGCAGATTACGGCGCCGGAGTCTCAGTTGTCCTTTGATACGCTGTTCAGCGAATTCTGTCTCTATTTATTGTGGGGATTATTTATCGGGTATTCTACGGCAGAGGAATTTACTGACGAAAGAAATCGCGAGCCGGAGCGGGCCTTGGAGTAGACAAAGTGCTTCTCAATTCTCTTGTTTCTATGGTAAAATAACTTTTGGTTATTTTTACTGTTGATGTTCAATCAGCCGGTTCCCAGCCCATTGAACAACTTCTTAAAAGGGAAGGGTGAGCAGTATGATCCGCATCCTGGTGTTAAATGGTCCAAATTTGAATATGCTTGGGGTGCGAGAGCCTGCAATATACGGCTCAGTGGGACTCGGAGCGATTGAGGACAGGCTGCAAAAGTTGGCCGAGGCTGAAGGCATTGAGCTTCAGCTATTCCAATCCAATCATGAGGGTTATTTAATTGATAAGATTCATGAGGCATATGGAGCCTGTGACGGCATTCTGATCAACCCTGGCGCATTGACTCATTATAGCTATGCGTTGAGAGATGCACTCACAACGGTAGCGATACCGACCGTCGAGGTGCACCTGTCTAATATCCATGCCCGTGAGAGCTTCCGCCACCATTCGGTCATCGCACCGATTGCAGTTGGGCAGATTGCGGGATTCGGAGCTTATGGATATGAGATGGGGATGATGGCTTTACTTCAACATCTGAAAGCTAATAGATAAGGGAGAGTTCTGACATGGCGAATACACGGGTTGCCGGGCTTCGCGAAGCAATGAAGCAGCAGCAAATTGAAGCCGTCTGGATTACTGATGACGTGAACCGCCGCTATTTGACGGGTTTTACCGGATCATCGGGTTATGTATTAATCACAGTTGATCATGCATATCTGCTTACCGATTTCCGCTATATGACGCAGGCATCTGAGCAGGCAAAGGATTTTGTGATTGTGGAGCATGGACCTTCTGTAAATGAAAATTTGAAGCAGTTGCTTCAAGAAGCAGGAATCAACCGTCTGGGCTTTGAAGAAGATCACACGGTATTCTCTACCTACCGCAAATATGAAAGCGATCTGAAGTCTTGCGAGCTTGTGCCTGTTAAGGGAATGGTTGAAGGCTTGCGGATGTTCAAGGACAGCGGTGAGCTGGAGCTCATGAAGGAAGCTGCCGATTTAGCGGACAAGACGTTCCTGCATATGCTGGAATTGCTTAAGCCGGGAGTATCCGAATGGGATATGGCCTTGGAGCTGGAGACGTTCATGCGTAAGCATGGCGCATCCGGTACGGCCTTTGAGACCATTATGGCCTCCGGTGAGCGTTCTGCAATGCCGCATGGGGTTGCCAGCAGCAGAATTATGCAGAATAACGAATTTGTCACAATGGACTTCGGAGCATTGTTGAATGGTTATTGCTCGGATATTACGCGTACCGTATTTCTTGGAGAGCCTACAGCCAAGCATCGGGAAATTTATGATATCGTGCTGGAAGCGCAAATGCATACACTGGAGCACCTGAAGCCCGGAATGACCGGCCGCGAAGGAGATGCTCTGGCCCGCGATATTATTGTCCGGTACGGTTATGGAGAGCTGTTCGGACATTCCACTGGGCATGGCCTGGGGATGTATGTGCATGAAGAGCCAAGATTGTCCAAGCTGAGCGATACGGTCCTTCAGCCTGGAATGGTAGTAACCGTAGAGCCTGGCATCTATATTCCTGGGTTCGGCGGTGTCCGGATTGAGGATGATGTTGTAATTACCGATACAGGTGTACGCCGCCTGACTGGATCGACCAAGGACTTTATCACCCTGTAATACGGTCTCTCGCGCATGTACGGCTTAAAATTTGGGTAATTCTAAAATTAATATAACAATTTTTTATGTAAGGTGAACTCATGCAATCTGCATCATAGTTCACTTTATAACCCCTGAGGAGGTTCTTTTGTGATTTCAGTAAACGATTTTAAAACAGGATTAACCGTTGAAGTGGAAGGCGATATTTATACCGTTCTTGATTTTCAACACGTAAAACCGGGTAAAGGTGCTGCATTTGTTCGTTCCAAATTGAAAAACCTCCGCAATGGCAACACGGTGGAAAAAACGTTCCGTGCGGGCGAGACTATCGGCCGCGCATTGATCGAAAACCGCGATGTGCAATATTTGTACGCCAGCGGTCAAGAGCACGCATTCATGGACAACGAAACCTATGACCAGTTCACTTTGACGGAAGAACAGCTGAAATGGGAGCTTAACTTCTTGAAAGAAAATATGAACGTTAAGATTGTCAGCTACCAAGGCGAAATCCTTGGTATCAACCTGCCTAACAGCGTTGAACTGCGCGTAGTTGAGACTGAGCCGGGGATTAAAGGGAATACGGCTACTGGCGCTACGAAGAATGCAAAGGTAGAGACCGGTTTGAATGTTCAGGTTCCGCTCTTCATTAATGAAGATGATGTTCTGCTGATTGATACCCGCGAAGGTAAATACATTTCCCGCGCGTAGGCTTATGATTGGCAGCAATATACCAGCAGGTGGGGCGTCCCAACAGACTTGTTCTGGCGGGAGGCCCTGTTTGTGTTAGGGGCTTACTCAGTCGGCCGTATGTGTACTTGCAGGGAAGTGAGTAACAGCGGAATAAAGTTAAAACATTGGAGGGCGATTTAGATGGTCAACGTGTGAAGAGTTGCTACGATCGCTGTTGTTCGCGGATTTCTTCAATTGGACTAAGTTCTGACAAGGGAGAAATCCGCTCACAAAGGCGAACGCTCCGCTCAATGCTTCCGAAGTAGCTTTCTTGCAGAAAGCTTTTACCTTCACACTTTTGCCCTGGCTACTTCGCCTTTGCAGTTCAACTTCGAGGCGCAGTTTGCACGTGCCTGCGCTCACATGTCGCATTACAGTAAGCTGGTCACCTGTGGCATGCAGCAGGGTACTCCGCGAGCCAATAACTTCCTCCCAACTCACCTTGCTGGCAGGCACGCCTTAGGCTGCACACATGAATGGGAGCCTGCGCGATTCACTTTACGCATAGCCAATGGAACATTGAATGCCTGGAGTTGCGCCCAGTCGCACGTTGCTACGGCCTTGTGCGAAACGCGGAATTTCGTTATCCTACTAGGTGTTCCAGTCCCAGTCTTGATCCAAGCTTTACTCATCCCGCTTATTAAGCTTCATTCTGGCACGCTCCAGTGAAATTTCTTACCTTAAATTCTTCATTCGGCGCTCAAACCCAATTTTAGTGAAAAAACTTGCCTTAGATTGCCAGTAACTAGCCAAATCCACGTTTTAGTCAACTTTAAGTACAAAAATTTCACTATATCCGCATTTCCACCATTTCGCCTAAATTTAGAGTAACTTTTTTCACTACATGCCTGTATTTGCATGTGATCGATCAACGGCCCTAACTACTTCGCCTCTGCAGTTTAACTACAATGCAGTTTGCACATGGATGTGCCGTAGCTGCAGAGCAATTTGCACTTGCTGTGCAGCAAGCAGGTACTGCCCGCAAGCCTACGACCGCCTATAGCAGCTTGTATGGATCTTAGCGCAAGCCTTGGGCAAAGCGCTTGCACAGCAACTAGCGCGATCCGCTTTTTGCGCGAACGCAGTGTATAACGCCCGCGCGCTTGGGTTGCACTTCGCCACGCGTGCGGGCGGGATGGCGATGAAACAAGTGCCGGATAGCAATTAAGTTGCACTCGCGATACTTCGGCCTTGTACCGAACCCCGCCTAGTCCCGCCATTGTTCACTAGCATTCCAGTCTTGCTTCGAACTTCACTCATCCTACCTAATCAGCCTCATTCCATACTTCACACGTTGCCCCAGCAACGCAGAATCATTGGTTGGTTTTATATATTGGCTGTTACTGCGCTCTTGCAGTCAACTGCAACGAATGAGCGCTGACATTAATATCCAAACGGCTTCTTTTTTTGCAGATGGACTGAAAAGCATTGACGAATCGCAGGGCATTCGTATTATACTGGTTTAAAGCGTTACCGATAGAAAATTAGGATATGGATTAGGATTGAGTACATGAGGAGGGTCCAACTTGGCTTTATATGTCATGAAATTCGGGGGGAGCTCCGTTGGAGATACGGAGCGGATGCAGCGCGTAGCCCGTCGTGTAGCGGAGAAGCAGGATGAAGGCCACCAGGTCATTGTGGTTGTATCGGCTATGGGCGATACGACGGATGATCTGATCGATCAGGCCAAGCTGCTGAGTCCGGAACCGCCGACTCGGGAAATGGATATGCTGATGACCACCGGGGAGCAGATTTCAATTGCGTTGTTATCGATCGCGATTCATCAGCTTGGCAAGAAGGCGACTTCCTTCACCGGCTGGCAGGCAGGCTTTAGAACAGAGGCGGTACACGGGAAGGCGAGAATTATCGACATTCAGCCGTCAAGAGTGCTCGAGGCACTTAAGGAGGGGAATATCGTAGTCGTTGCAGGCTTCCAGGGGATGACGGATGACGGGGAGATTACGACATTTGGCCGCGGCGGTTCTGACACGACAGCTGTAGCGCTTGCAGCTGCTACTTCAGCAGATGTATGCGAGATTTATACGGATGTGGATGGTATCTATTCAACGGATCCGAGAATCGTCAAGAATGCGCGCAAGCTGAATGAAATTTCCTATGACGAGATGCTGGAGCTGGCGAATCTGGGTGCTGCGGTACTGCATCCTCGCGCCGTTGAATATGCAAAGCATAATCAAGTGCGGCTTGTTGTCCGGTCCAGCTTTAATCATAATGAGGGAACAGTCGTGAAGGAGGATGCTCATATGGAGCAAGGAGTAGTAGTCAGCGGGATCGCTTATGATAAAAATGTGGCGCGGATCAGCATTGTAGGCGTCGAGCACGTTCCGGGCGTTCTGGCCAAGGTGTTCGGCTCACTGGCCGAGGCCAAGATCGATGTGGACATTATCGTGCAAAGCGGCGACCAGGAAGACAAGGCGGATTTCAGCTTCACGGTAGCATTGTCCGATCGGGAGAACGCGCTGAAAGTGATTGAAGGTCTTTCAGAAGAGGTTCCGTTCCGCGAGGTGACTTCGGAGGACGGCCTGGTTAAGGTGTCCATCGTCGGTGCCGGTATGGTCAGTCACCCTGGGGTCGCGGCTCAAATGTTCGATGTCATCTCGAAGCAAGGCGTAAATATTGAAATGGTCAGCACTTCCGAGATTAAAGTCTCCTGCGTGATTGCGGGCGGCAAGCTGAATGAAGTCGTGCAGGCGCTGCATACAGCTTATGGGCTGGATACTGATAACCAAGCATTTGTTGGAGGACCGAAGGATCGCCGTTAATCCTTTCCTTGAATAGAATTGCAATTTTAATAGGGGCAGTCTCAATAGATCAGAGATCTAAGGAGACTGCCCCTATTTCTTTTTTCTAAATTAAGATGTTTCCGCATATGAATCAGAGAGAATGAATGGACAAGGGAGGGCAATATGCTTGATAAATTCGTAACCGGAATGGCTTCGCTGCGGATCGTATCAGGTAGCATCGAGATCGTTGCGGCGATTCTGATGCTGAAGCTGGGGCGGGTAGATAAGGCGCTCGCCGTTAATTCAGCATTGGCTTTTGTCGGGCCAAGCGTTCTCCTCATTACCACCGCGATCGGGCTTGCCGGAATGGCAGATAAACTATCTTGGGGCAAAATGCTCTGGATTGGTCTGGGAGTGAGTTGTCTCTTAATCGGCATTTTAAAGAAATGATAGATTTGGCGTCATAAAGACGAAGTACAGGCATAGATATGATGTATAAGACACCGAAATGATGAAGCTGAATAGGATTTGCAAGTAAGAAGTTTTGGGGGGACGCCTATGGATCAAAGCTGGCTGTCCGTATTTCCCGACACCCTCCGTCGATTATTGGCCAAGCTACCGGAATCGCTGTTTGCTGAACTAGAGGAAATACGTATCAGAGAAGGCAGGCCGTTCGAAGTGAATGCTGGGGGCCGACACCAATTTTTAACGCCCGATGGAGAGATGACCAGCGTTCCCTCGCGAGCCTATCATCCTGACAAGCAGGATACCGGCAGACTTCTGGATCTGTTGACGAATCACTCCTTATACACCATGGAGGAGGAACTGCGGAAGGGCTTTATCACGCTTCCGGGGGGTCATCGGGTTGGGCTTTCGGGAAGAACGGTTCTGGCAGGCGGGCGTGTGGAGCATTTACGGGACATAAGCGGATTCAATATCCGGCTGGCAAGAGAATTGAAGGGAATTGGCGACCCGTTGCTCCCCTACTTGCTTGATTTCCGTCATCAAACTGTACTGCATACCTTGATCCTTTCTCCCCCGCAGCAGGGCAAGACGACCCTGGTTCGCGATCTTGTCCGTTTGATTAGCGGGGGCTCCTGGAGGCATCCCGAAGCGAGATGGCCCGGGAAGAAGGTGGCTGTCATTGATGAACGATCCGAAATTGCCGGGAGCAAGTTCGGGGTGCCCAGCTTTGATCTGGGGCCGCGCACGGATGTCATGGATGGGTGTCCTAAATCGGAAGGCATGATGATGATGATCCGATCCATGTCTCCCGAGGTACTCGTAGTGGACGAGATTGGCCGCCCGGAGGACGCGGAGGCACTGACAGAAGCCCTGCATGCCGGTGTGCGTGTCATTGCAACAGCACATGGAACAGATGTAGAGGATTTGGAGTCGCGCCCGGTGCTGTCGAAGCTGATTGGAGCCTCTTTTTTTCAAAGGTACATTGTCCTGTATCGAAGAGAGAACCAGCTTCTATTCTCCGTCCGTGATGAACAAAGAAGAAGGATTCTGGGGATAGAAGAGAAGGAGGGAAGGCAGCGTGCTTAAATTGCTCGGAGCGGCATTGATCATATCCGCTGCCACGGCAGCCGGTTGGTTCCAGGCAAAGCAATATGCGAACCGCCCAGTTCAGATTCGGAAGCTGATCCTTGCCCTGAGAAGATTGCAAACCGAGATTCAATATGGCTATACACCGCTTCCCGAAGCGCTGTTACGGGTCGGTGAGCAGAGCGGCGATCCGATTCGGCCGATCTTTGCAAGCGCCGCCTCCCAAATGAACGCTCCATTTAACTATACAGCCAAGGACAGTCTGCAGCGCGCGCTTGACCAAGAATGGAAGGGGACAGCGATGAAGACAGCGGAGAAGGACATCATGAGCCAACTCAGTCATACTCTGGGAACAAGCGACAGACAGGATCAGTTCGGACATCTTGCGACAGCCGTCCGTCAACTGGAGAATGAGGAAATCGTCGCCCGCGAGGAGCAAGGAAGCTATGAAAAAATGTTCAAAAGCCTGGGACTGTTATTTGGAGCATTCATTGTCATTATTCTGTATTGAAGCTAATTCATTCACTCCTGTCATCGCCTGTGAAAATGATCGTGAGGTGCCAAGTCAATGAACTTAGAAGTGAACGCAATATTTCAAATCGCAGGCATTGGAATTATCATCGCCATGATCCATACGGTATTGAAGCAGATGGGCAAAGAGGATATGGCCCACTGGGTGACCCTGATCGGCTTTGTGGTCGTACTGTTTATGGTCATCCGCTTGCTGGACAGCCTCTTCCAGGAAATCAAATCGATCTTTCTTTTCCAGTAGGTGAGCGCAGGTGGAAATGATTCAGATAGTCGGGCTGGGACTTGTCGCCACGGTGTTGATTCTGGTCATCAAAGAGCAGAAGCCGTTATTCGCTTTTTTGATCGGGGCGAGCACCGGGATTTACATTTTCATGCTCCTCATTGGGAAAATAGGCGGCGTCATCGAGGTTCTGGAGCAGCTGGCAGAATCCTCGGGGGTTCAGATGATCTACTTGAAGACAATTCTGAAAATCATTGGGATTGCCTATATTGCGGAGTTTGGCGCACAGATCGTGAAGGACGCCGGACAGGAGAGCATTGCCTCCAAGATTGAACTGGCCGGCAAGGTCATGATCATGGTACTGGCCATTCCGATCATCAGTGTGATTATTGAGACGGTAATCAAGCTGCTGCCGACATAAGTGAGGAAAGAGATATGAGATCAATAGAAAACGGGTGGCGCCTTCGAACATGGCTGATTATATGCCTGGGGCTGATGCTCTTCAGCCTTCCGCTTCCGGCATCCGCCGAGGATCCGGCCGACAATTGGATACAGCGTCAGACAGAAGAGCTGCCGACAGATCAGGTTGAAGCCTATTGGCAGAATTTGATAAAGGAATATGGCGGATTTTTCCCGGATGGAGAGATGCCCTCCTTCATGGATCTGCTTTTATCGAATGATCAGGGGCTTTCATTTCATGCCGTACTGTCCGGTCTCGTGAAATACATGTGGCAGGAAGTCTTGTACAACGGACAAATTCTGGTCACGATTGTCCTCCTATCCGTATTCAGTATGATCCTGGAAACCTTGCAGACTGCCTTTGAAAGAAAGCAGGTCAGTAAGATCGCCTACTCCATCTGCTATATGGTCATTCTGGTGCTGGCGATTAACAGCTTCCATGTCGCCATATCCTACGCGACTCAGGCGATCACCGGCATGATTGACTTTATGATGGCGATGGTCCCGCTGCTCTTCACCTTGCTTGCATCGATGGGGAATATCGCAACCGTCTCTGTCGCTCATCCGCTGGTAGTATTCATGGTTCACACGGTAGGAAATGTCGTTCACATGGTCGTGTTCCCGCTCCTGTTCTTCTCGGCTGTTCTGCACATTGTCAGTTCTCTGTCGGAGACCTATAAGCTGACCCAGCTAGCCAATTTGTTAAGAATAATGGCGATGGCGCTGCTGGGAATTCTGCTAACCGTATTCCTTGGCGTGATTTCGGTAAGAGGGATCGCCGGATCCGTGGCGGATGGAGTCACCCTGAGAACAGCAAAATACTTAACCGGGAACTTCATTCCAGTAGTAGGCAAGGTATTCGCAGATGCAACGGACACGGTAATCTCGGCTTCCTTACTAGTCAAAAATTCAATCGGTCTCGTCGGAGTCATTATTCTGTTATTCCTGTGTGCTTTTCCGGCGATAAAAATTTTGATGCTCGCACTCATCTATAACCTGTCAGCAGCCGTTATGCAGCCGCTCGGCAGTTCACCTATTATTACGACACTGGACACGATCGGCAAGAGCATGATCTATGTATTCGCAGCACTGGCAGCAGTCGGAATGATGTTCTTCCTGGCCATCACCATCCTGCTGACGGCAGGAAATGTAACGGTCATGATGCGGTGACACTGAATAGAAGCTGTAGGCGGTGATCAATGACATGAGCATGCTAGGTGAATGGTTGAAGGAAATTATTATTATCGTGCTATTCGCAGTCTTCATAGATTTACTCCTGCCTAATCGAGCGATGGAGCGCTATGTCAAGTTTGTCGTCAGCCTGCTCATTCTGCTGACCCTTCTCTCGCCGGTTATGCGCATCCTGTCCGGCAGCGAGCCTGAGAAGATGATTGCTGCAGCCTTTGATCAGGTTAGCGGAAATGTCGGAGGAGGAACGGAGGTTGAGACCGAGAGCATATTGAAGCAGGGGGAGCTCCTCCGCAAGAAGCAGGAAGCAGAAGCCCTCCAGTTGGCCGGAGATCAGGCGGCGGTACAGATGAAGCAGCAGATCGAGCTGGAAACCGGGCAGCCCGTGGAAAGGGTAATGGTGATTTTGGCCCGCGAGGATCCGAGTGCGGAAGCTAAAGGTCAGGGTTCTACGCAGCAGGCGGCTGAAGGCACTTTATATATAGAAAAGGTTGAGGTAGTCATGAAAGTCACGGAGCAGGCCGCATCCGAGTCCTCTGACAAGTCCATCAAGGTCCGGAAGGTGGATGTCTCTCTGCCGGATAAGATCGGCAGGAAGACGGAGGATACCCTGGCGGTATCCGGTGTGTCTTATGGTGATGCGGAGTCACCCGCGAATTCAACTGAAACGGCAAAGCTCACAGAATCGATTCAGAGCCTGATGGTGAGGGAATGGGGAATCTCAGCCGATGCAGTAACAGTTATAGCAGGGGTACAAGAAGGACGCTAAGGAGGTGAAGCACATGCTGAAATGGTTGAAGAAGCTGGAGCAATGGCTGGGCAAGGGAACAGAGGGCAAGAAGAAAATGCAAACCTATCGCCTGCTGCTGATTATCGGTCTGCTCGGACTGGCGCTCATGCTGATCAATTCGTTCATTAATGTAAAGCATGTGGAGCCCGACGGGGCAGGGAGAGAGCCGCCGGTCATGCAAGAGTTAACCTCGGGCAACCTGCTTCAGGAGGATGGCGAGGGAGATGGACCATTTGCCAAGATTGAGGCGTCGCTCGAGAGCAAGACCAAGGAGATTTTGGAGAAGATTGTCGGTGTCGGCGATGTGGATGTGTTGGTTACTGTGGAATCCACCGAGGAGGTTATCGTCCAGCGCAACATGAGAGACACCCAGGAGATGACGGAAGAAGTTGACGCTGACGGAGGGACCCGCAATATTACGCAGTATTCCCGAGACGGTGAAATCGTCACTTATGATGCCTCCGGAAATGAACAGCCGATCGTAACGAAGAAGATCAAGCCGAAGGTGCGCGGGGTGCTGATCGTTGCCAGAGGAGCGGAGAACAACATTGTCAAGGGCCTCATTGTGGATGCCGTTGAGAAGGGGTTGAATGTCCCGGCCTATCGGATCTCGGTAGTCCCGCGCAAGCAGTCCCAATAGAAGTTTAAACTTATATCCCAAATTAAAATTCAGGAGGAATTGTACATGAAATCAAAAAGACAAACAGTTTGGCTCGTATCCATGCTTAGCCTGATGGTTGTATTGTCTGCGTACTATTTGTTTACGGAGGACGGTCCTAAGACGAAGCAGGTGACCGAGGGGCAGCAGGTAACGTCGATGGACCAAGATAAAGTCCCGGATACCGCCATGGGCGATGAACTGCTGGACGGCAATGATGTAATCCTGAATGAGGTTACGACACAAGACGGGCAGGATGCGGTTGTAGTGGACGAGGAGGCATCAGGGGATGGCGCTGTGCTGCCGGACCCAGATACGAGCGAGGATAAGCAACCGACAGGTGCGGCGGATTCGGGTGAAGACCCTGCAGACACGGCTTCGGGAAATACCGAGCCCAAGCAAGGCGTGAGCGATGAAGATGTACTGAAGCAGTTGGAGGCTCAAGGAGTATCGGCCTCCGATACCCTCACAGCATATCAATTCCAGCGTTCAGAGGAGAACTCCCGCAAGACGGATGAATTGATAAAGAAGATTAACGAGGATCCTTCGCTGGATCAAGCAGTAATGGCACAAGCCGAATTGAATGCACTGGAGGAAAAGGAAGAAAAGATTTTTAACATAGAAGAGCAGCTGCTGCAGAAATACGCCAATGCGGTAGTAACAGAAAATGACGACGATAGCTACAAAATCGTCGTAGTCAGTGAAAAGCTTGAAGCGAAAGAAGCAGTCAGCATCATGGATTTGGTGATCAAGGAGCTGGGCGTAACCCAGGATAAAGTGCAGGTTCAATACGTAACTCAATAATCAAACAGCCTGACAGAAAGGCGAGAGAGTCCGAGGAAATCTTGGGCTCTTTCCATTTCATTCTATTGTGATATAATACATAAAGTTACGACGAAGGATACAATTTTAGATTTTTCGATACGTCCTAGAATGAGTGTTCAAAAAGTCAACTTTTTGGATCGCCTCTATAAGTTCGAAGAAGCTGAAGGAGTGATAGTGATTTATGTTCAATTTAAATGAAATTAAAGAACTGATTGAATTAGTGGATAAGACCTCGATACATGAACTCGAGCTTGAAAATGAAGGCTACAAGCTGGCGATCCGCAAGCCGGGCAAACCGGAGGCCATCCAAGCACAGCTCCCTATTGTGCAGACTGCACCGATGAGTATGGCGCCCGCTCCGGGATTGTCCGCTCAGGCTGCAGTGGAATCTTCCGCGCCAGCTGCCCCGGCGGCAGAGCCTGATGCAGGGCTACATAAGATTCTCTCCCCGATGGTGGGTACCTTCTATCGCGCATCCTCTCCGGATGCAAATGCATTCGTCAATATCGGAGACAAGGTCGGGCCGAAGACGACGGTATGTATTATTGAAGCCATGAAGCTGATGAACGAGCTTGAAGCAGAAGTCAAAGGCGAGATTAAAGAGATTCTAGTCGAAAACGGACAATTGGTTGAATTCGGACAGCCTCTCTTTCTGGTGAAGCCGGAGTAATCGGAAGGGCCGCGTTACGAGTATAGGCGGCAAGCTTTCAAGGAGGATGGAATGAAGTGAAATTTCAAAAAATATTGATTGCCAACCGTGGCGAGATTGCGGTTCGTATTATCCGCGCTTGCCGGGAGCTTGGTATTTCCACAGTAGCGGTATATTCGGAAGCGGACAAGGATTCGCTGCACGTCCGGCTTGCAGACGAGGCCTATTGCATCGGCCCAACCTTAGCTCGCGACAGTTACCTTAATTTTACAAATCTGATGAGTGTGGCAACCTTGACGGATTGCGATGCCATTCATCCGGGCTACGGCTTTCTTGCTGAGAATGCGGATTTCGCCGAGATTTGCGGATCCTGCAATATTACATTTATCGGACCGTCACCGGAAGCGATTACGAAGATGGGAGATAAGGCGGTAGCCAAGCAGACGATGAAGGCGGCAAACGTGCCCGTTATTCCAGGCTCGGACGGCTTGATCGATGATCTGGACCAGGCGGTGGCCGTTGCCCGTGAAATTGGCTATCCGGTTATCATTAAGGCGACTGCCGGCGGCGGCGGCAAGGGCATCCGTATCGCTGAGGATGAAGAGTCACTGATTAAACAGATTACTACAGCTCAGCAGGAAGCCCAAAAGGCCTTCGGCAATGCCGGAGTCTATCTGGAGAAATTCCTGACGGGCATGAAGCATGTTGAGATCCAGGTTATCGCCGACAAGCATGGAAATGCGGCGTATTTGGGTGAGCGGGACTGCTCGGTGCAGCGCCGCCGTCAGAAGCTGGTAGAGGAAGCGCCTTGTCCGGTTCTCTCGCCGGAGAAACGTAAGGAAATGGGCGAAGCAGCTGTTCGGGCCGCCCTGGCTGTTCAGTATTCGGGAGCGGGTACGCTGGAATTTTTGCTTGGTCCGGACGGGCAGTTCTATTTCATGGAGATGAATACCCGAATTCAAGTGGAGCATCCTGTTACTGAAATGGTTACCGGAATTGATTTGATTCAAGAAATGATATCTGTAGCAGAAGGCAATCCGCTCTCCTTTACTCAGGATGAGGTTGTGCTCAATGGCTGGTCTATCGAGTGCCGCATAAATGCAGAGGACCCTTCGCGCAATTTTATGCCTTCACCCGGGAAAATCGGGTTCTACCTGCCGCCGGGCGGTCCTGGCGTTCGTGTAGACAGCGGCGCATATCCTGGCTATACGATCTCTCCGCATTATGACTCCATGATTGCGAAGCTGATTGTCTGGGGGAAAACCCGTGAAGAGGCGATCTCCAAGATGAAGCGCGCCTTGGCTGAATTCGCAATCGAAGGCATTCATACGACAATTCCTTTCCATCAGAAGCTGCTGGAGCATCCTGTATTCCTTAAGGGAGATTTTGATATTAAATTTCTGGAAGAATATGAGGTTTAACAGCAGGTGCATGGTTTGTCATAATGCAACTGAAATGATATAGTAATTATAATAAGTGCGCTTTCTCGGGATCCGGGAGGCGTCATGCTTATTGAGAGGTGGATGATAGAATGAGCTCTTTACCAACCGAATTTGAACGGACTGAAATTGGAGAAATTCAGATCGCACCCGAGGTCATCGAAGTGATTGCCGGGCTTGCTACCGTAGAGGTAAGAGGCGTTGCCGGCATGAGCGGCGGCTTTGCGGGAGGGATCGTAGAACTGCTTGGCAGAAAGAATCTTTCCAAGGGCGTTAAAGTGGAGGTTGGACAGCGTGAAGCCGCTGTCGACGTTTCTGTCATTGTGGAATACGGGAACCGTCTTCCGGAGGTAGCTACGGAGATTCAACGCAATGTAAAGCGTTCGATTGAGACGATGACCGGTCTGAATGTCGTGGAAGTTAATGTACATATCCATGACGTTATTTTTAAGACTGCGGAAAAGAATGAAGAAATCGAACTGAGTAACCGGGTTAAGTAATCCGGACTAAACCCCCGACCGATGCGTCAGGGGTTTGCTATAGTTTGAGCATATTTGTAGATGTTAGGAGGCTATACTCGTCGTGGCTAAAATATTGGACAGACTCCTGCTGTTTGTGTACAGCATTAGCGTCGGAATACTATCCGTTCTTGCCATTCTTCTGCTTACGGAGACCGTTGACCTGAACCTGAGCAGACAGCAGGAGCGAGGCCTGATTATCAGCTTGATCATCATATCCGCGGCCCTGTTTCTGTTAAGCATCCGTTTCTTCTATATTTCGATCCGCCGTGATCGTCATGCGCTTACGTCGATTGACCAGAGAACGGAGTATGGCGATATTCAGATTTCCACAGATACGATTGAGAACCTGTCCTACAAAGCAGCCAGCCGTGTTCGTGGAATTCGGGAAGTGAAGACCCGCATTCGCATCACGGATGCCGGACTTGAGATTATGATTCGTGCTGTTGTTGACGGCGATTCATCCATACCGTCCTTGACCGAGGAGGTCCAGAAGCAGGTTCACGACCATGTGCAGGAGATTACGGGAATACCTGTTTCTTATGTATCGGTGTATATTGCCAACCTTGTTCAATCGCCTGTGATGAAAAGCCGGGTTGAATAGGGGGCGTTGCAGGTGTTCTGGAAGCAGTTATGGGAGACTCACCGGGGACGCGTCCTCGGTTTGGCGGCCGCCGTATTTTTATGCCCGATTTACTTGTTTTTCGGATTTTGGAACATGCTATTCTGTGCGCTCTTGCTGTTCATCGGCTATACCTTCGGCAAGTATAAGGATCTGGATCAGGGTCCTATCGTACCCTGGAGCGAATTGAAGAACTGGCTCGTATCGCGCTGGCGTCCTTTTAAATGATTCCTGTGATATGCTTTCTCCGAAAAGAGCAGCCTTTTTATTTTGCCATTTTGTGGAGTTAGTGTATTGCAGGTTTTTTTTGTCCGAAGGAGCAGGGTAATATAATTGTAGTGCGACCAATTATAAGTTGAACTAAAAAAACTACGTAGAGAGGGCATAAGTGTGAAGTGTTAAAAGCTTTCTGTAAGAAAGCTACTTCGAAAGCATAAAGCGTAGCGTTCGCCTTTGTGAGTGGATTTCTAACTTATCATGGCTTAGTTCAATTAGAGAAATCCGCGAACAACAGCGATCGTAAGCACACTTCACACGTTGCCCCCAGAACGTAAACTCATTAGTTCAACTTATTAAAGTAATAATAATTGCAGGACCAATATCAAGGAGGAACCCATGAAACGTAGATTGGGAAGAGAAATTGCAGTACAAAGCTTATATCATATGGAGATGAATGAAGTCGAAGCCGATCAGGCGGTCACCATGCTGCTCAGCGAAGCGGTTGGAGAGAATGAAGGCGAGGTCAAGCCCGCTGATCTGGAGGGAGACAAGAGCTTCGTATTGGAGCTTGTGAACGGAACCTGGGGGCACAAGGAGACGATTGATGTGCTGCTTGCAGATTATTTGAAGGGCTGGCAAATCAGCCGTCTGTCCAAGGTCGATCGTCAGGTGCTCAGAGTGGCGGCATACGAGATGATTTTGCGCGATGATGTTCCTGGCAAGGTCGTTGTTAATGAAGCGATTGAGCTGGCGAAGCATTTCGGCACCGTGGAATCCGGCAAGTTCGTCAACGGGGTGCTGGGAAAGATGATCCAGGATGTTGAGCAACTGAAGGCGCGTTTAAATAGTGGAAGTTCATCTATATAGGTTGAACTAAAGAAGCTACGTAGAGAGTCCCCAAGCGTATAATCATTAGTTCAACTTATATAACTTAAAATATTGAGCATGTTGAGGGAGAGGATTAGTGTGTCAGCACCGGTAATTAACGGCAAGCAAGTATCGGAGGAAATCCGCGGAGGGCTCCGTGGAGAAGTGGAACGTTTGGCGAAGCAGGGGATCACGCCGGGGCTGGCGGTTGTCCTGGTAGGCGAAGACCCGGCATCCCAGGTCTATGTACGCAATAAGGAGAAGGCATGCCAGGATCTTGGCTACTACTCGGAGGTGCACCGGCTTCCGGCAAGCACAACGGAAAAGGAATTGCTGGCATTGGTGGGCAAGCTGAACCGTCAGACTAACATTCACGGCATCCTTGTGCAATTGCCGCTTCCGAAGCATATCAATGAGAAGGCGATTATCGATGCCATTTCGGTGGAGAAGGATGTGGATGGATTCCATCCGGTCAATGTCGGAAATCTCGTAATTGGAGACGACAGCTTGCTTCCTTGTACTCCGGCAGGCGTCATTGAGTTGATTAAGCGTACAGGAATTGAAATGGCCGGCAAGCATGCTGTGGTCATCGGCCGCAGCAATATCGTGGGCAAGCCGGTATCGCTGCTGCTTCAGCGTGAGCATGCCACCGTAACGATGTGTCATTCCCGTACCGCTAACATGAAGGAGCTGACCGCGCAAGCAGATATTCTTGTTGTGGCGATCGGAAAAGCCAACTTTGTTGACGCTTCTTATGTTAAGCCCGGTGCGGTTGTAATTGACGTCGGCATGAACCGGCTTGACAACGGCAAGCTGGCCGGAGATGTGGATTATGAGAGCGTCAAGGAAGTTTCGGGACCTATTACCCCGGTTCCTGGCGGCGTCGGCCCGATGACCATTACTATGCTGATGCAGAATACATTGATTGCGGCCAAGAGGCTGAACGGATTGGCATAAAAAACCGAAGGCAGCGGTCAGGCCATTGTTAATATTGCCGGGCTGCAATGTCAGCAGAGGGAGCCGTTCGGAAAGGAGTGCCCATGATGGAACAACAGCGCGTCTTATCCATTAAGGAATTGAACCGGTATATTCGGATGAAGATGGAGTCCGACCGGCTTCTGTCCGAAGTGTGGATTCGCGGTGAAATATCCAACTTTACACATCATTCCAGCGGTCATATGTATTTTACGCTGAAGGATGAGGGAAGCCGGATCAAGTGCATCATGTTCGCTTCCCATAATCAGCGCCTGCCCTTTGTTCCGAAGGAAGGCGCAAGAGTGATTGCCAGAGGCAATGTGACGGTCTATGAACGCGACGGTCAGTATCAGTTCTATGCCGTTCACATGCAGCCTGATGGGATTGGCAGCCTTTATCTGGCTTATGAGCAGCTTAAGAGCAAGCTGGAGGGAGAAGGACTGTTTGCCCAGGACCGTAAGCGCGAGCTGCCGAAGTATCCGCGAGTCATCGGTGTGATCACTTCTCCGACCGGAGCGGCGGTGAGAGACATTCTGACTACGCTGCAGCGGCGTTATCCGCTCGCGGCAGTGGTGCTCTATCCCGTGCTTGTGCAAGGCAAAGGAGCCGCTCCTTCCATCGTGCGGGCTATCCGCACGATGAATGAACAGGGCGAGGCCGACGTCCTGATCGTCGGGCGCGGCGGCGGCTCGCTGGAGGAGCTGTGGGCGTTCAATGAAGAGCAGGTCGCGCGTGCGATCTATCAGTCGGCGATTCCGGTCATCTCGGCCGTGGGGCACGAGACGGACTTTACGATCGCCGACTTTGTCGCCGACCTGCGCGCTGCTACGCCCACCGCCGCCGCCGAGCTCGCCGTGCCGCACACGGCCGAGCTGTCGGCCGAGCTGCGCCGGCGCGAGCGCCTGCTGCAGCAGAGCCTGCAGCACCGCGTGACGCGGGCGCGCGAGCGGCTGAGCCGGCTGCAAGCCTCGCCGGCGCTCAGGCAGCCGCAGCGGACGCTGCTCCAGCACGCAGAGCGGCTGGATGTGCTGCGCATGCGGCTCGAGGCCGCTTCGCAGGCGCGGCGGCAGCTCATTGCAGCCCGGCACGACCGGCTGCATCAGCGCCTGCTGCGCTATCATCCGCAGGAAGCGCTGCTGTATGCAAGACGCCGGCAGAGTGAGGCCGAGCGTCTGCTGAAGCAGGCGATGTCCGCTGTCCTGCGGGACAAGACCAAGCAGCTGGCGTCCGGCATTCGCCAGCTTGATGCGCTGAGCCCGCTTAAAGTGATGGCGCGGGGCTACAGCCTGGTCTATGACGAGGCAGGGGAACGTCTGATCAAGTCGCTGGGAGATGTCGAACCCGGCGACCGGATTACGGTAAAGGTTACAGACGGTGAATTGGATTGTCAGGTATGGGGAATGCGAAAGGGAAAGGAGAACGATCATGGCGAAGAAGAATCAGCCGGAGCAGGCTCAGCTTGAAGCGGAGCTGAATTTTGAAGAAGCAATGAATCAGCTTGAGGAAATTGTCAGTCATCTGGAGCGCGGAGAGGTTCCGTTGGAGCAAGCGATTGAGCTGTTTCAGCAAGGAATGCAGCTGTCGCAGCTGTGCGGACGGAAGCTGAGTCAGGTGGAGCGCAAGATCGAAATGATCGTTGAAGAGGATGGCGAAGCGGTAAAACGTCCGTTTCATTCGCCTGAAGAGGGGGATTTACTTGGATAAATCTCCTTTCGACTCCTATCTTCATGAAATTTCCGATTTGATCAGCTCCAGACTATCCCGGCTCATCCCCGAAGGGTGGGATGTTCCTGACAATCTGGTACAATCGATGAGTTATTCGTTGATGGCTGGAGGCAAGCGACTCCGGCCATTACTCGTCATTGCCGCGGCGGAATCACTGGGGGCAAGCCGTGAAGCGGCAGTCCCGGTCGCCTGTGCTGTGGAAATGGTACATACGTACTCCTTAATCCACGATGATTTGCCTGCCATGGATAATGATGACTATCGCAGAGGAAAGCCCACGAACCACAAGGTGTTCGGGGAAGCGATGGCGATCCTGGCAGGCGATGGCTTGCTGACGCATGCCTTTCACTTTGCTGTGGAGGCTGCGCGTTACGGCGTGCCTGCGGAAGCTGTGCTGGCGATCGTGGAGGAATTGTCACGCTATGGCGGTCCGGCCGGTATGGTTGGCGGACAGGCAGCGGATATGGAGGGCGAGCAGGGGCTTACAGATGCGGCGCATCTTCAATATATTCATGAGCACAAGACAGGCGATTTGATTGTGTTTTCCGTCAAGGCGGGAGGCAGAGTCGGAGTGGGAGATCAGGTCCAGCTTCAAGCGCTTGAGACCTATGGACGTGCGATCGGTCTTGCGTTCCAGATTCAGGATGACATCCTTGATCTTACCGGGGATGAATCGAAGCTCGGGAAGAAGACGCAAAGCGATATAAAGCAGGGGAAGGTAACCTACCCATACTTCCATGGGCTGGAGCAGTCCCGTGAAGAGGTCGTCCGATTGACTCGTGTTGCGAAGGAAGCGGTTACCGGCGGCAGTATTCCTGATCCTTTGCGTTTGGTGCAGATCGCGGATTACCTGCTGCAAAGAGATCACTGATGCCAGTTGCGGACTCTTAACCCGCAATATACCGGCGGAAATGGGCTATTTCACCAAACCAAGCTCATTGTGATATAATAAGGACTATTATTTACAGACGAAATTTACGGAAGAAAGCGGGGAATTCCTGTGCTGCTTTCAGAAATTAAAGGGCCTGAGGATATTAAAGAGCGCTCGATCGAAGAATTGGAGCCGCTTGCGGCCGAGGTTCGGCAATTTTTGATTGAGAAGCTATCGGTGACCGGCGGCCATCTGGCCTCCAATCTGGGCGTGGTTGAGCTGACCATTGCTTTGCATTATTGCTACAACAGTCCGCAGGATAAAATCATCTTCGACGTTGGCCATCAGGCTTATGTGCATAAAATATTGACGGGTCGGATGGATCAGTTTGACACTTTGCGCAAACAGCATGGCTTATGCGGCTTTGTTAAGCGATGCGAGAGCGAGCACGATGTGTGGGAAGCCGGACATAGCAGCACTTCATTATCCGCAGCGATGGGGATGGCCCTTGCCCGCGATCTCAAGGGAGAGCAGAACAAGGTTATCGCCGTGATCGGTGACGGAGCGCTGACCGGAGGGATGGCGTTTGAAGCACTGAACCATATCGGTCATGAGAAGAAGGACCTGATGGTCGTCCTTAATGATAATGAAATGTCGATTGCGCCGAATGTCGGTGCGATGCATAATTATTTGACCAAGCTTCGTTCTGACCGTAATTACTTGCGGGCCAAGGATGAAGTGGAACAGCTGTTGAAGAAAATTCCGGCGATCGGCGGCAAGCTGGCCAAGACGGCTGAAAGGCTGAAGGACAGCTTGAAGTACATGATGGTCTCGGGCGTATTGTTCGAGGAACTCGGATTCAAATATTTGGGTCCGATTGATGGTCATGACCTCCCGGGTCTGATCGAAGCATTTCATCAAGCGAATAATGTCAGCGGGCCTGTAATGGTACATGTGCTGACAACCAAGGGAAAGGGCTATTCGCCAGCGGAAGCGGATTCCTTCAAATGGCATGGAATCACGCCTTACAAAATTGAATCCGGTCAAGTGCTTAAGGCTGTTGGAAATCCGATGTATACGGATGTATTCGGCAAAACATTGATCGAGCTGGCTGAGCAGGATTCCCGAATTGTAGCCGTGACTCCGGCAATGCCGGGAGGATCGGGGCTATTAAAGTTTGCGGAACGCTTTCCGGACCGCATGATCGATGTGGGGATAGCTGAACAGCATGCCGCAACCATGTGCGCTGCTCTTGCAATGGAAGGGATGAAGCCGGTGTATGCCGTCTACTCCACCTTCATGCAGCGTGCCTATGACCAGATCGTTCATGACATTTGCCGCCATAATGCCAATGTGATGTTTGCGATTGACCGTGCCGGCTTTGTAGGGGCGGATGGAGAGACGCATCAGGGCGTATTTGATATCGCATTTATGCGTCATATTCCCAATATCGTTCTGATGATGCCTAAAGATGAAAATGAGCTGCGCCATATGATGAAGACGGCGCTTGATTATAATGAGGGTCCGATTGCTTTCCGCTATCCGCGGATCAATGTCCCTGGAGTGGAGCTGGACCCGGAGCTTCGTTCGTTGCCGATTGGCAGCTGGGAGCTGTTGCATGATACGGATGGACCGGTGCTGATCGCTGCGGGACCTATGGTGCAGGTTGCAGAAGAGGCTGCTGAGCTGTTGAAGCGGGATGGTATTCAGGCTGCGGTCGTCAATGCGCGGTTCCTCAAGCCGCTTGATGAGAACATGCTGCTTGGGCTTGCTCATCGCGGACAGCATCTGGTAATTATTGAAGAGGCTTCTGTCGCGGGAAGTCTCGGCAGTGCGGTGCTGGAGTTCTATGCGGCACAGGGGCTGTCAGGACTGGATATTTCATTGATGGGGGTTCCTGACCGATTTATTGAGCATGGCAGTATCAAGGAGCAGCTTGAGGAAGTGGGTCTGACCTCAGAGGCGATTGTTGAAGAAGTCAAACAGCATCGGTCTGCCGCTCATTCGTTTGGGCTGGCAAACAAGCTGTAATATTTATAATTATGAAAGTCAGGAGAATTGCATTGTCGATACCTAAAGAACGAATCGACGTCTTGCTAGTGGAGCAGGGCTTTTTCGAAAGCAGGGAGAAGGCAAAGGCCGCGATTATGGCCGGACTCGTCCTCAGCGGCTCGGAGCGTATTGAGAAGCCTGGCATGAAGGTGCCGCGCGATGTTCCGATTACGGTGAAAGGGGCTGTTCATCCTTATGTCAGCCGCGGCGGCCTGAAGCTGGAAAAGGCGCTGAAGCAGTTTGACATTGAGCTGAAGGGACGCGTCATGCTTGATATCGGTGCATCTACAGGCGGCTTCACGGACTGTGCGCTGCAGCACGGCGCCAGTTACGTCTATGCGATTGATGTCGGTTACAATCAGCTGGACTGGTCGCTTCGCAATGATCCGCGCGTGAATGTCAAGGAAAGAATAAATTTCCGTTATATGACGACTGCGGAATTGGACGGACCTGCACCGGATTTTGCCAGTATAGATGTGTCCTTTATTTCATTGAAAATGATTCTTCCGCCACTGCTTGAGCTGCTGCAGCGGCCGGCAGATATCGCCGCATTGATCAAGCCGCAGTTTGAGGCGGGGCGGGAGAAGGTGGGAAAGTCCGGTGTTGTCCGCGATCCGAAGGTGCACCAGGAGGTGCTGGAGACGGTTCTGAATGAAGCGGTCTCGCTCGGCTTTACCTTGGAGGGACTCACCTTTTCGCCGATTACCGGCGGAGAGGGAAATATCGAATTTTTGGCCCATTTGCGACTGAGCCCGGATACCGATTCTCCTGAGACCAAGCAGGATTATTCCGGATGGATTACAGAGATCTCGCGGAAAGCAGTCGAGGAAGCGAATCAGAAATTTCAATCGAACCCGTCGAAATGACGGGTTTTTACATATTGAAATCAGAACAAATGTTCCCTATAATAAGTTTATATCTTTCGTTCACTGTTGTTCAGACAGGAATTATTATCAATTCGTCGAATAATGAACGTGAGGTGATTGAATTGGGGAGCAGCTTTGACGGCTTTTTAATGGTTCTAATTGCCGCGTTCTTTGTGTATATCGGTTACCGCACCTTCCGTACCTGGGTACGCAGACCGTTCGGGCTAAAGTCAGGAATCGGGCTTGAGTTGAATGACCAGATTCTGGAGCACCCGGCAGTCGATTTGCTGGAGCAGGCCGGCTTTGAAGTGCTCAGCGACAAGCTGAAGATTCCCCTTGCCTTCCAGGTGGATGACCGGAAGCTGCACAGCAGGTTATTTATTGACTATATCGCAGCTAAAGACGGGGAATTCTATCTGGTGAGAACCGCAAGGGAACGGATGCCGGTAGAATGGACGGGAAGCGGGATCCGCAGAGATTTTCTGCCGTTTCTGCTGATGTATCCCGAGTGTGCCGGCGTATTGTATGTCGATGCGGAACAGAACCTTTTGAAGGAAATCACCTTAACGACTGACGAAGATGAAGACGTATCCGAACAACAACTAGCCGAAGAAGGCTTATGGAGGACGAAATGAAGGGTCAAAGACATATTAAGATTCGAGAGATTATTACAAACCGGGAAATTGAAACTCAGGATGAATTGGTGGAAGAGCTTCGTCGTGCCGGTTTTCAGGTTACCCAGGCAACGGTGTCTCGGGACATCAAGGAACTGATGCTGATCAAGGTGCCGACGGACAGCGGAACGTACAAGTATTCCCTGCCGACAGCTCAGCGCTATAACCCGGTTCAGAAGCTGCAACGCGCACTGGTGGACAGCTTTGTCGGGATTGATCATACAGGCAACTTGGTTGTGGTCAAATGTCTTCCAGGTACGGCTAATTCCGTAGCCGTATTGTTTGATAATATGGAATGGCCGGATTTACTGGGGACGATTTGCGGCGATGATACCATTTTAATGATTTGCCGTAACGAGGATTACAGTAACTATATTATTGATCAAATCATGGGCTTCATCTCTTAAGATGTGCCTTTGATTTATTTTCTTTTCATTTTCTCTGCTGCTGAAGGGAGCTGTCGTGTTCTATGCTAGTCCATTTGTCTATCCGGAATTTGGCGGTAGTGGAAGCTGTGGATATTACCTTTCATTCCGGATTTCATGTGCTGACCGGGGAGACCGGTGCAGGTAAATCCATTATTATTGATGCACTTGGGCTTATTGCGGGAGGAAGGGGCTCTGCCGACTTGATCCGTTATGGATGTGAACGGGCCGAGATTGAGGCTGCCTTTGATCTGCCCCAAGGGCATCGATCCTGGCAAGCGCTTGCGGAATTCGGGATCTCCGCTGATCCGGAGGAATCCTTGATTATTCGGCGGGAGATCGGTATTCATGGCAAAAGCACGGCAAGGATTAACGGGCAATTAGTCAATCTGTCAATGCTGCGTGAGGTTGGTGAAGCACTGATCAATATTCATGGTCAGCATGAACATCAGACACTGCTCCGGCCGGAGAGACATCTGGACCTACTTGATGCTTATGGCGCCGAGCTGATCGGTCCGCGCAAGGCTGAATATCAGGCGGCTTATGCTGCTTTTATTAAGATTAATAAAGAATGGAACGAGCTTCGCGGAACGAACCAGCAGGCTCTGCAAATGCTCGATTTGTATCGGTTCCAGCTGGAGGAAATTGCTTCCGCAAAATTAAAAGCGGGAGAAGATGAATGGTTATCCCAGGAAAAGCTCAAACTATCACATAGCGAGAAAATGATGGACTCCGTCTCTCAAGCTTATGACCTGCTGTATGGATCCCAAGGACTTGAAGCAGTAGCCAAAGCGATCTCCCGGTTGAATGAGGTGTCCTCCTTCGACCGGACGTCCATGGAACCGCTTTTGGAGCAGCTGCAGACCGCTTATTACCAGTTGGAGGACGCCGCGTTCGGTCTTCGTTCCTACCGGGAGCAGATCGAATTTAATCCTGAACGGCTGGAAGAAGTGGAGGACAGACTGGATCTGATTTCTACCATGCGGAGAAAATACGGGGATTCCATTGAAGGGATCCTTGAATACTACGATAAAATTCGCCGTGAGACGGATACACTGGAGAAT
The DNA here is from genome assembly GCF_018333295.1 of Paenibacillus apis. NCBI lineage: Bacteria > Bacillati > Bacillota > Bacilli > Caryophanales > Paenibacillaceae > Paenibacillus > Paenibacillus apis. The sequence goes on along the minus strand of NZ_BORS01000008.1, from coordinate 207,576 downwards.
AAGGATGAGCTGTTGGAGAAGCTTCAAGCACAGCGCGAGCAGCTCCTGAAGCAATTGTTGAAGGAGGCTGCGGAGCTGAGTAAGGTCCGGCAGCTTAAAGCACGAGAGCTTGCTGAACAGATCGAGCATGAATTGAAGGAGCTGCAAATGGGGCGCACCTCCATTCAGGTCAAGCTTGGACTTCATGAGGATCCTCATGGAGTGGAATGGGAAGGGCGCAAAGTACGCCCGGGCAAGCAGGGAATGGATACGGCTGAATTTTTGATCTCTCCGAACCCGGGAGAGCCGCTTCGGCCGCTAAGCAAGATTGCTTCCGGCGGTGAGCTCTCTCGGATTATGCTTGCGCTGAAGAGTATTTTTGCAAGACATGACGATGTGCCCGTGCTTATTTTTGATGAGGTGGATACGGGTGTCAGCGGTCGTGCTGCTCAATCCATCGCGGACAAGCTGTTTCGGTTATCCCGTTCTTGTCAGGTATTCTCGATTACCCATCTGCCGCAGGTTGCCTGTATGGCGGATGGCCAATACTTGATCGAGAAGGTCGTTGACGGAGATCGAACGATGACGCGAGTAGAGGAGTTAAATGAGGATGGCAGGGTGCGCGAGCTTGCACGGATGCTTGGAGGAGTCGAGATTACGGAGAAGACGACCCATCATGCACATGAAATGCTGAACCTCGCCAGGGCTCAAAAAGAGCTGCTGTAATGGAAGACGCTTCCTTTTTGAAAATGTTTATTTGACTGCGGGAACAATGATTGACAGTAATAAATGACCTGACCCGGGGTATCTTATAGGTACGCAATTGGCGACCACTTTTCGTCAAGCGAAAGAAGCCAAGGGAGTGTGACAGCCATTGAACCCGAACCTCAGGATCAGATTGCTTGGCCTTTTAACTGCATTCATTATCAGTCTTATCGGTACATCGGTTGCCGAAGGCCGACTATCGCCTTTTCCGGATGAGCTTAATTTGCTGCAAGGGCACGCCAGGCAACTCAATGTCGCCTTGCCGGTGCAGGCAAGTGTCAGTGTGGACCGGCCGGATGTAGTAAGATTGAATGGCAGTGCGGAGACGACGAGCGTCTCGATCGGAAGCCCGTTAGAGCTGTCCCCGCTTCAGAGCGGTGTAGCCAAGTTGAATATGAAATTATTCGGTCAAATTCCCCTGAAGACGGTAAAAGTCAATGTGATTCCGGATTTGAAGGTGATTCCCGGTGGACAGACGATCGGTGTGAAGGTAAAGTCGGCAGGCATTCTGGTCGTTGGTCATCATCAAGTCATCGGTGACAACAATCAAAAATCCTCGCCAGGAGAAGAAGCGGGGATTCAAGTCGGAGATCTGATAACACATTTAAATGGGGTTTCGCTTAAGGAAGTTAAGGACGTTGCCCAAATTGCGGGAGAAGCGGGAAAGAACAAGAAGCCAATCAAGGTAACACTAACGCGCGCAGGCCAGAAGATTCAAGCATCAATACGACCTGCTTATGACAAACAGGACGGGGCTTGGAGGCTAGGACTTTATATTCGCGACTCCGCCGCAGGGGTAGGTACACTGACGTTCTATGCCCCGGATCAAGGCGTATATGGAGCATTGGGACATGTCATCACGGATATGAACACTCAGACTCCGATCGTCGTCGGCAGCGGCCAAATTCTACAGTCAAGCGTTACTTCGATTGCAAAGAGTGAAAGCGGAGAGCCAGGAGAGAAACGCGCTCATTTCATTAGGGAAGGTAAAACCTTAGGAACGATCGAACGAAACACGCATTTCGGCATTTTTGGGAAAATGACTCAAAATCCCGAGCATAGTGTATATCAAGAATCGATTCCGGTAGCATTTTCGGATGAGATCAAGGAAGGTCCTGCGGAAATTCTTACCGTCGTGGAGGGTCAGCGGGTTGAGCGCTATAAGGTCGAAATCGTTCACGTATCCAAGCAGAACGCCCCTCAGACGAAAGGGATCGTCTTGCGGATCACGGACTCCAGACTTATTGAGAAGACCGGAGGGATTGTTCAAGGCATGAGCGGAAGCCCCATTATCCAGAACGGGAAGCTAATTGGAGCTGTAACTCATGTGTTCGTCAATGATCCTAAATCAGGCTATGGCTGCTTCATTGAGTGGATGCTGCAGGATGCGGGAATCATCCAGGGGAGCTCCAAGAACGGAGAACAAAATCTTAAGGCGGGATAATCGCCTTAAGATTTTTTGTTGCCCGCCGATAATAGTAAATGGGCCGAGTTCAGGGGAATCTGTCGAAATAAATGGAAAGGAATCGCAATATGTAGATAAATATGTAATTATATCCTAATGGACTAAAAAAATAAAGAAAAATAATTTTCGACAGAAGGAATTTACTTCTGCATGTCGAAACCTTATTCTGGAAGAGAAAAGATAAAATCTTATTTAATTACTTAAGGAGGCAGAAAGTCAGTGCAGAAAATTGAAGTGTTGTTGGCGGATGATAACCGTGAATTCACAAATTTGCTCGCGGAATATATTTCGGGGCAGGACGATATGATCGTCTCAGGAATTGCATACAATGGTGAAGAAGTTCTGGAGATGATCAACAATGCTTCAAAGGTTCCGGACGTACTAATTCTGGACATTATTATGCCTCACCTGGACGGGCTTGGTGTATTGGAGCGCCTGCGTGATCTGAACCTGAACCCTCAGCCGAAGATTATTATGCTGACGGCTTTTGGGCAGGAGAACATTACACAGCGTGCTGTGCAGCTCGGGGCATCGTATTACATCCTTAAGCCATTTGACATGGAAGTGTTGGCTAACCGTATTCGCCAGCTTGTGGGAGTCCAGTCAAGTGTGAGCACAACTCAGACCTCATTTGCGAAATCCAACGTAGTACCTCTGGGCAAGGGTAAAAATCTGGACGCCAATATTACATCCATCATTCATGAAATCGGTGTTCCTGCCCATATTAAAGGCTACCAATATCTTCGAGAAGCAATCACCATGGTGTATAACAATATTGAAATACTGGGAGCAATTACGAAAACACTTTATCCGGCGATTGCCGAGAAATTCAAGACAACGCCTTCCCGTGTGGAACGCGCCATTCGCCATGCCATTGAGGTGGCCTGGACACGCGGCAACATCGACTCGATTAGTCATCTGTTCGGCTATACGATCAACATCAGTAAGTCCAAGCCAACTAACAGCGAGTTCATCGCAATGGTCGCTGACAAGCTGAGAATCGAGCATAAGGTATCGTGAAAGGGTAAGGACTCTTCTGGGGACAAGGAATAGTGGAATGTAAATGAATCAAGCTCCTTTATTGGTCGAGAAATTTTACCAGTGAGGGGGCTTTTTTCGTGACATTTTATTTCGTCCTCGTTTGTGTTCTTCAACTTCTATTGGTCTTAGGACCTGGTTCAGATATCCTTTATAAAAATTCACAGAACAGCCATACATGCCAATCTGTAGGCAGAAAGGCTGGTTTTAGATGAGAACCGTCGAATTCGCAGATAATAATTTCTGTGAATTGTTTCGATTGATAGGCAGGGGAGCCTTATTACCTAACATGCTATGTAAATGAGTATTGTAAGATTCAGGATAGTGTACTATAATTTAAAACGGTTCTCCTGTTGAAATTTATCAATTTATGATAAATTGACTATTTCTATGATAATTTAATAATTCGGCAAACCTATTGAAAAGTAGGGACGCAAAGCTATAGGGACTAAATCCGGTAAGGATAAGTCAGCCAGTTGCAGGTAGTAATTGGTGAAGAATGGGCGCAAGTTCCATTATTCACTATTTTTTTTGTTTACTTCATAGATTGAGAGGAGAATGGAGAGTGCCAGATGATGACTACAGCAAGAATTCGGTTCAAACTTTTTTCCCAAGTGAAAATGGAAACAAGGAAGAAAGGCAACGATTTTTACAGCTTATTGAGCAGTTAGTTGCAGGTGTGGATCGTCTTAAAAACCCTGAAGGGGTGAATCTGCTTGGAGAAAAGCAGCGCTCCGATACGTTCTACAAGGATTTGATTCAGACGAGCACGATACCAGACGATAGTATGAAGCAAGAAGAGGTCAACGAACGGTTGTTAAACCTTCTACATAACCATCCGTATCATTCAAAGTATTTTCTGACGAATATTTTGCCTATGGCAAGCGTTCCGGGTATTCTCGGTATGATTGCAGCGTTTCTGGTAAATGGCAACAATCTTTGGGATGTTTACGGTCCAGCCGGAGCTGAAGCCGAGGTTCGGGTGATCAGCATGATGTCCAAGCTTGTTGGCTATGATGCCGCTCAAAGCGGGGGCTACACCACATGGGGAGGACAGGGGGCGATCTTCACGGGATTGAGACTGGCTATCGCCAAGTTTGCCCCAGATGCTCCGCGCAAAGGTGTCCCTGGACATTTTTATACATTCTGCTCGGAATCGGCTCACTACAGTCTGTTCAAATCAATGGAGGCAACAGGCCTTGGCAGCGATCGCTTGATCAAGGTGCGGACTACTCCTGATAGCGCTATGGATGTTGAAGACCTTCGTCGAAAGATGGAGCAGGTCATCGCGAATGGCGGTGTTCCAATCTACATTGTGGCAACAACCGGGACAACAGATGCCATGGGTATTGACGATGTGGAGCAGATCCTTTATACGGCCTCGGAGATTGCGGCCAAGCATGGGCTTCAGCGGCCGCATATTCATGCAGATTCTGCGCTTGGCGGTTTTTTTGCATTCTTTCGTGAATATGATTTTACTGCTAATCCGTTGGAGTTTAAGCCCCATGTACTGGATGCGTTGCAGCGAATTCAGGGTAAAATGAAGCATTTATCTCTGGCGGATTCGCTCTGCTTCGATTTCCAAAAGCTTGGACAAACCCCTTACCTGACCAGTTTATTCCTGGTCAAGCATGCTGACGATCTGCGTTTAATTGATCTGGCGGAAGAAGAGACGCCTTACGTCGGCCATCGTGGATATGGCGAATATCATACAGGCTATACCCTTGAATGCTCTCGTATGGCAAGCTCGATCAGTATTTATAGTGCGCTTCTCGCATTTGGAGTGAAGGGCTACCAGTGTCTGCTTGCTCAGTTTGTGGAAGTCAATCTGGCGTTTCGCGAGGCGTTGCGCCGGGACGTGCCTCAAGCGGTCATTGTGAATGATGATAATCCGGGCATTGTGACGCTGTTCCGTATTTATCCGGATGGACAAAATGGCTTTCAAGCCGAGTTGTCCGGTGCTTGCTCGTTGGCCGATATTGAACGGACGAATCGTTTTAATGAGCAGTTATTCGAGGTGTTGGGCAATCAGCGCGATCGAATCTTTTTTGGAGACACGAAAAAGCATCTGGTGGTGCAGACACGTGAAGGAAGCAGTTCGACTCTTTACGCCTCGAAAATTTTTGTGATTTCTCCTTATACGGAAGTCGCTCACGTGCAGGAGATTGTTCAATATCTCAAACAGAATATCGATAAGGTATTTCAATTACACGCTGATAACCTACACACAATCGGGAGGTAGACAAGGTGGGACAACAAGCTTCTTTAACTTCAAAAAAATCAGTATTTGGCTGGTTGAATAGCCGTATTTCACTTAAGATGATGAGCAGCATGATCGGATTAATAATCCTTATATGTGCGGTTTTCTCAGTGACCGAGTATCAAATCAGCAACAGATTGACCAGCAAGCTTGAAGGACAGTTTGACCTAAGACTTGCAAGCAGTATCCAGTCTATCGGCACTTATCTGGATTCGATTCCAGAGCATGTCGAGGATATAGATGGGTTAACTAGCGACAGCTATATCAAAATCAAAGCTGAACTGCAACGGATCCTTGAGACGGATGCTTTGGAGAATGTCTATATTCTTAGCAACAATACGGGCAAAGAGCAAATCGTTGTTCTGACGGGTGTGGATGATGATTACGGGACTGATTATGCCTTTACTGACGAAATGAAAAGTGCGATTGAGAACCAGACGAGAACCTACAGCACGATTTATAAGGATGAGTATGGCACGCATAAGTCTGTTTTCCTTCCTTTAAAGGATCGGAATGGACAAGCATTAGGAATCGCCGGTATCGACATTGATGCATCCATCGTTCCGGAAACCAGAACATTTATTTTCTGGACGACCGCTTTCATTGTGCTCGGGGTTGTCGTGGTTGGCGCAGCAGTGGCTTATGTGATCAGCCGAAGCATAACCCGCCCGATTGCCCTGCTTGTTCGCGCAACGGAGAAGGTAGCGGGTGGGGATCTCACGGAGGAGCTTGTGCTTAAGCGCACAGACGAAATTGGGCAATTGGCAAATACGTTTGAACTGATGCGTCGCAATCTGGAATCATTGATTCGGAAAGTTTCGGCTTCCTCGAAGATCTTCTCGACAACAAGTGGAAAGCTGTACCAATCGGCCGATGAAATGGGGGCAAGCTCGCAGCAGGTGGCTTCTTCAATGAATAGTATGAATGAAGGCGTGTCCGAGGTTGTGGTATCTATTACGGAGAGTACTTCTTCTATCGTTGAAGTAAATGCAGATCTGGCCAAGGTAACCGACGAAGTCAAGAATATGCAGGAAATGGCCTACGAGGTAAGCTCGCATTCGCAGGACGGTCAGGATCTTGTAGAGAAGACGTTGAATCAAATGAATGTTATCCAGCAGGAAATGCAGCACTCACAAGATGCGGCTGTTCAGCTTGATTTGCGCTCCAAGGAGATTGGAGAGATTATTACGCTGATTACAAACATTGCAGGACAAACCAATTTGCTTGCGCTGAATGCATCTATTGAAGCAGCGCATGTCGGCGAGTATGGCAAGGGCTTTGCAGTCGTTGCAGGAGAGGTCAAGAAGCTGGCGGAGCAATCCTCGGATGCGGCGAATTCGATTACCGAGCTAATCAGCAGCACGCAGCAGGACAGCCAGTCTGTACTCTCTAGCATCGCCCAAGGCTACCATGCGGTAGAGCAAGGGCAGACATGGATTCATGAGATGTTTGAGAACTTTAAGGTCATCTTTAACGGAGTTTCCTCGTTCTCTACTCAAATTGACCATTTGAAGAATGCGCTGGATAAAGCGGATAAGTCCTTTGAGATGATTACAGAGTCTATGCAAAAGATTTCCGGAATCACAGAGGAGCAATCGGCCGGATATGAAGAGGTTGGTGCAGCTGTGCAAGAACAAAGCGCAACGATTCAGGAAATCACCGGCGCGATCCGGAATTTGTCGCAGATGGCTGCGGATTTACAGCAATCCGTGCAAAGCTTCAAAGTATCCTAATTCATTATTTACAAGCAAAACAGGAGAATGCGGAGCCAGTGCTCGTTATTCTCCTGTTTTTTATACTGTGTAAAAAGACTATCCATTTTCTACCGTTTGCTTGTCACCGCTGGGGCATTGGGCTCCTCGCTGTCCGGGATAAGATAATGTGGTAAAATAAAGAGATTAAGGGGTCGTCATAGGTCCCGTTTAGGAGGCAAAATATGCAACAGGGAGAACTGAGGCAAGGCACAGAGGAGCGCAACCAAGGATTGCTTCAATTGCTTGAACTCCCCGGACTCCAGGAGGAGGACCGCCTGAAGATTCAAGCGTTACTGGAGCAGCTTACCGCTCTGCAAGCAGAGAATACGCGGCTGCGCAAGACGATCCATCGATTATCCGCAGGCAATAAACCAAAGATGTCTACAAAGCTGAAGGAAGCCTTGTATGAATAAATAAAAAATCTTTCCCGCGTTCATAGCAGGAAAGATTTTTGCTTCTATTTGACCGGGGATGTGAACATTACACTCTGAGACCCCGTCCTTTTTTTCTCGGACCGACATAATTACGCTTCTTATCCCGGAAGTAGATCCAGCCGGCAAGGAAGGAAATACCGGCAGCGAATAATAGCAACCCCAATAGAAATTCGCCCCACTGAAAGGATGTCTGGACGAGTTCATCGTCACCGTGCTGGACCATATAATCAAACAGGGCATCCTTGATTTTAAGGAATCCGATCATAGCGGCAATGCCGGGGATGACCAGAATGAGGATCGCAATAAATCGGGATAGTATCAACTTCATCGGCTTGATCATCCTCCGCATGTCAATGTTACATTTATCATACAATTTTCCTGAAGGGCTGTCTATTGCCAGGCTTCCCCGCTTATTTGTAATACGATAAAAACGAGGTACAATGGAACAAGAATACTATACAAGAATGGTGGAGAGTAGAATATGGCGATTCATTGCGACGTAGCCGTGCTGGGCGGAGGAACGGGTGGTTATATAGCAGCGATCCGTGCGGCTCAAGCGGGCAAGCAGGTTGTGATTATTGAGCAGGACAAGCTGGGAGGGACATGCCTGCACCGGGGATGTATTCCAAGTAAGGCGCTGCTCCGCAGTGCGGAACTGTATGCTCAGATGAAAAATAGCGAGGAGTACGGTATTGCCAGCAGCGAGGTTACGCTTGTATATCCAAAGGTGCAGCAGCGCAAGCAGGCAATCGTCGATCAATTACATAAAGGCGTTCAGGCCCTGATGCGTAAAAACAAGATCCAGGTGATCGAAGGAAGGGGGCGCGTTATCGGACCTTCAATCTTCTCGCCAAAAAGCGGAGCCGTTGCGGTTGAGCTCAACAATGATGAGATGGAGACGGTTGTTCCGGCTAACCTGATTATCGCGACAGGCTCTCGCCCGCGGACTCTGGCCGGCTTACAGCCGGACGGTGTCCATGTGTTGAGCAGTGATGAAGCATTGACGCTGGAGGAATTGCCTGCATCCATATTAATCGTGGGCGGCGGAGTCATCGGCGTAGAATGGGCCTCTCTGCTCCATGATTTCGGTGTGCGTGTGACACTGGTTGAAGCGGCGGATCAATTGCTTCCGTCTGAGGATGGCGAAATCTCTCGTGAGCTGCGCAAGCAGCTGGAGCGCCGGGGGATTACGGTTATGACGGGTGTCAAGGTGTTGGCAGAAACTTATGAGACCACGAAGCAAGGCATTCAGATCTCGATTCAGGACGGGGAGAATAATGAACGCCTTGAGGCTGATAAGCTTCTTGTATCCATCGGACGCCAGGCTAATGTGGAGAATATCGGGCTGGAGAATACCGATATTGCTTTGACAAAAGAGGGCTACATTCGGGTAAATGAGCAAATGCAGACCACGGAGCCGCACATCTATGCCATCGGCGACTGTATTGGCGGTCTCCAGCTGGCCCATGCGGCGAGTCACGAAGGACTGATCGCTGTTGGACATATGACAGGGGAGACTTCTCATACCTATGAGGAATCCCAGGTTCCCCGCTGTGTATATACCCGCCCTGAAGTGGCATCCGTTGGATATACCGAGCAGGAAGCCAAAAAGAAGGGACGGAATACGAAGACAGCCAAGGTTCCATTTGCAGCGATTGGAAAAGCGCTTGTTCAAGGTGAGAAGGAAGGTTTCTTGAAGCTGGTGGCTGATGCGGATACAGACGATTTGATCGGTGTTCAAATTATCGGAGCCCATGCGACCGAGTTGATCGCCCAAGCGGCACTGGCACAATTGCTGGATGCAAGCCCTTGGGAGATTGGACAAGCGGTCTTTGCGCATCCTTCCTTGTCGGAAATCTTTGGTGAAGCAGCGCTCGCTGTCGATGGCCGTGCCCTCAACCTGTAAGTTTTATAAGTTTATTTTCCTTTTTGCCGGAAAGGGATTATAATAAGGTTATTCCAAGTCTTAGTACCAGGTTATAAGATGAGCATTAACCCCTAAGATGAGGGCCAACAAAAGGAGGTAACTCCCATGAATTCAAATCATTTAACGGAAGCTCAGACAGAAGCGAAGCATAAGCAGCTCGGGTTGTCGGATGAGCAAGTCGTCGACATGTACAAATATATGCTGCTTGCGCGGAAGTTTGATGAGCGTAATTTGCTTCTGCAGCGGGCAGGGAAGACTAATTTTCACGTGTCAGGGATCGGGCAGGAAACGGCGCAGGTAGCATCGGCCTTTGCGTTGGATCGGGAACGGGATTATTTTCTCCCTTATTACCGTGACTATGGCTTCGTATTGTCCGTGGGCATGACCTTGACCGAGCTCATGATGTCTGCCTTTGCGAAGGCAGGCGATCCGAACAGCGGAGGCCGTCAGATGCCAGGTCATTTCGGCAGCAAGCGTCTCAGAATCGTGACCGGCTCAAGTCCGGTAACGACACAGGTTCCGCATGCCGTAGGCATTGCATTGGCTGCGAAAATGCAGAAGAAGGATATCGTCTCTTACGTAACCTTCGGCGAAGGCTCCAGCAACCAAGGGGATTTTCACGAAGGACTGAACTTTGCCGGAGTACAGAAGCTGCCGGTCATATTTATGTGTGAAAACAACCAATATGCAATCTCCGTTCCCGTTCGCAAGCAGCTTGGAGGCAAGGTATCGGATCGTGCGCTTGGCTATGGTTTCCCAGGAATCAGAGTGGATGGCAACGATGCGCTTGAGGTCTATAGTGTTGTCAAGGAAGCCAGAGAACGCGCGATCCGCGGGGAAGGTCCTACCTTGATTGAAGCGATGATGTATCGCCTCTCCCCTCATTCCACGTCCGATAATGATCTGGCTTACCGGACCAAAGAGGAAGTCGAAGAGAACTGGAAGCAGGACGGGATTCCAAGAATGAAGACCTATTTGATCGATCAAGGCCTTTGGAGCGAGGAGCAGGACGAAGCATTGGCCCGGGAGATTTCGGAGCAGTTGAAGGAAGCGATCGCAGCTGCGGAGAATTCACCATTCCCGAAACCGGAGGATACACTGCTGCACGTCTATGCCGGAGATGAGGAGGTGTCGGCATGGCGGTAATGGAATATATCGACGCTATTCGGCTGGCGATGAAGGAAGAAATGGAACGGGATGAAGCCGTATTTGTGCTTGGAGAGGATGTCGGGGTAAAAGGCGGCGTCTTTACGACGACCAAAGGTCTTCAAGAGCAGTTCGGCGAGCTGAGAGTACTGGATACTCCCCTTGCAGAATCGGCGATTGCCGGTGTCGCAATTGGTGCCGCCATGTATGGAATGAAGCCGATTGCCGAAATGCAATATTCGGACTTTATGCTGCCTGCCACGAATCAAATTATTAGCGAAGCGGCAAAAATTCGTTACCGTTCCAATAATGATTGGAGTTGTCCGGTGGTTGTCCGTGCGCCGATTGGCGGCGGGATTTTCGGAGGCTTGTACCACTCCCAATGTCCGGAGTCGATCTTCTTTGGAACACCGGGACTCAAGATTGTGGCGCCATATTCTGCATATGATGCCAAGGGTCTGTTGAAAGCGGCAATTCGCGATCCGGATCCGGTCTTATTCTTTGAGAATAAAAAGTGCTACAAGCTGATCAAGGAGGATGTCCCTGAGGATGATTACATCGTTCCCATCGGCAAAGCAAATGTACTGCGTGAAGGTAGCGATATTACCGTGATCGGTTACAGCCTTCCGCTGCACTTTGCCATGCAGGCTGCAGAAGAGCTTGCAAATGAGCAAGGCATCAGCGCGCATATTCTGGATCTGCGCAGCTTGCAGCCGCTGGATCGTGAAGCGATCATTGCCGCCGCCCGCAAAACAGGCAAGGTCCTCATTATTCATGAGGACAACAAGACAGGAGGCGTTGGTGCGGAAGTATCGGCGATCATCGCAGAAGGATGCTTGTTCGAGCTGGATGCGCCGATTCAGCGTCTTTGCGGTCCGGATGTACCGGCCATGCCGATTAGCCCGCCGATGGAGAAGTTCTTTATGCTGAGCAAGGATAAAGTGAAGGACGCGATGCTGCAGCTTGCGCTTTTTTAAGATTATAGAATCTTTGCATGATCAGCGAAGCTGAACTTTAATCGAAAGGAAAACTTCCGCGATTGCGGTCTGCCTCTTAGCCACGGGCTAGGCAGATGTTTTTCTTAACGAATAGGAGTGAATGAGAGATGTCATCTCACAAGCAAGTAATCGATGTCGTCATGCCGCAGCTGGCTGAATCGCTTGTGTCGGCAACGATTGGAAAATGGCTCAAGAAGCCAGGAGATACAGTTGAGCAATATGAGCCGATCTGTGAAGTCATCACCGATAAGGTAAATGCAGAGATTCCTTCTACCGTTGACGGTGTGATGGGGGAACTGCTCGCAGCTGAGGGTGAAGAGGTGGCCGTTGGCCAGGCGATCTGCCGGATGGAGATCACCGCTTCACCGGAGGTTTCTACCCAGGAAGAAGCCGATCAAAGGGCAGCTCAAGCTGAGCCGAAGCGGGAAGCCGGCTCGTCGAGAGGACATGCTGATGAATCGCAGCGAGGCCGCTATTCTCCAGCGGTGCATACACTGGCTGCGGAGTATGGAGTTGATCTTGCTCAAGTTCAGGGAACCGGACTTGGCGGACGAATTACCCGCAAGGATGTCCTTGCTTTCGCAGAGAACGGAGGAGGCAAGTCCGCTCCGATGGCTCATCTGCATAGTACAACGGCAGCCATGCCGCCTATGGCGCCGGCACCAAGTCCAGGCACCATCTCGGCTGACCTGGGCAGTGCAGCATTTGAGCCGGTCCGTCATTCCGGCCTGCATCTGACGGAGACGCCCAAGATTCCTACGATTGAGGTTGAGAGCGGGGATCGCTCGGAATACTTTATCGATGTTACGCCAATTCGCAACACGATTGCGACAAGGATGCGCCAGAGCGTCTCGGAGATTCCGCATGGCTGGATGATGATCGAAGTTGACGTGACCAATCTGGTCCAGTTGCGCAATAAGATCAAGGATGAGTTCAAGCGTAAGGAAGGCGTTAATTTAACCTACCTTGCCTTCCTGCTCAAAGCTGTAGTCAGCGCAATCAAGGACTATCCGATCATGAACTCGGTATGGGCAGTTGATAAAATTATCGTAAAGCGGGATATCAATATTTCTCTTGCCGTTGGTACGGAAGATTCCGTGCTTACACCGGTAATCAAGAAGGCGGATCAGAAAAATATCGCCGGGCTTGCCCGCGAAATCGATGAGCTTGCGACTAAGGTTCGCGCCGGCAAGCTCAAGCTCGATGATATGCAGGGCGGTACGTTTACAGTCAATAATACAGGCTCGTTCGGGTCGATTCTGACCCAGCCGATTATCAACTACCCGCAAGCTGCGATCCTTACCTTTGAATCGATTGTGAAGAAGCCGGTGGTGATCAATGATATGATTGCGGTACGTTCGATGGCGAATCTGTGCCTCTCCCTGGATCATCGTATTTTGGATGGGGTCATTTGCGGACGCTTTATGCAGCGTGTGAAGGATAATATGGAGAGCTATTCCTTGGAAACCCAGGTGTATTAATCTCGGATATCAGAATAAGCTAATGAATGAGAAGCAGCAGCAGGTACCTAACTTGCTGCTGCTTCGGCATCTGCTGAAGTACGGCGGAGAAGGGTCAGGAGCTTAGCGTAAAAAGAACGGCTCAAGCAATGCGACCAGCGTGGAACCCACCATCGCAAATAACATCAAATAGATAACGATTTTAAACCACTTGTTTTTCTTCATAAAAATAGGGTCCTCCTTAAAAATGCTTGTACACAATATATTATCGTAAAACGGAAAGCGGGGAAAGTTTTGTGATCAACAAGGATCGAGTAATTGAGCTCTTTCTGGAGCTGGTGCAAATTGACAGTGAAACCCGGAATGAACGCCAGATCGCAGATGTATTAAAGGAAAAGTTTACTGCGCTCGGACTAACGGTGACTGAGGATGATTCGGCTGGCCGAACAGGTCATGGAGCCGGAAATTTAATTGCTACGCTTCCTGCTAATGAAGCTGGCGGCGCAGGGATCCCGCTCTTGTTCACCTGCCATATGGATACAGTGGCGCCGGGGGAAGGCATCAAGCCGGTCATTGGAGAAGATGGTTGGATTCAAAGTGATGGAACAACGATTCTTGGAGCAGATGATAAGGCCGGGATTGCCGTTTTGCTTGAGGTGATTCAGAGCCTGCAGGAACAGCAATTATCCCATGGCCAGCTCCAGTTTGTCATTACCGTTGGAGAGGAAATGGCACTGACAGGCTCTCGTGCGATGAATCCGGAATTGCTTGAAGGGAAATACGGCTTTGCGCTGGACTCCAATGGTGAGGTTGGCTCTATTTGTGTCGGTGCTCCGACCCGGGCGCAAATTGATATTGAGATTTTCGGCAAATCTGCGCATGCCGGTGTGAATCCGGAAGATGGGATCAGCGCGATCCAGGTGGCAGGCAAGGCGATTTCGCGGATGAAGTTGGGGCGGATTGACGAGACAACGACGGCTAATATTGGGAAATTTGAAGGTGGCGGGGAGACGAATGTCGTTACCGATTATGTGAAGCTGTATGCCGAAGCTCGCAGCACCTCGCAAGCGAAGATAGAAGCGCAAATTAAGCAGATGCGCGAAGCGGTGGAATCAGCTTGTACGGAATTTGGCACGCGTGGGGAATTCCACAGTCAGATTGCCTATCCTGCATTTCATTTTGAGGAAGGCGACGAGGTCGTGCAGCTGGCCAAGCGTGCCGCAGCCCAATTGGGATTGTCAGGAACAACCTTTATTTCCGGCGGCGGAAGTGATGCCAATGTATTTAATGGCCACGGAATTCCTACCGTGAATCTGGCGGTCGGCTATGAGCATATCCATACCACGGCAGAAAGAATCCGCAGGCAAGATATCGAAGGTCTGGCTGAATATGTGCTTGAGATTATCGCGCAGTCGAGCAAATAACCTGATTACTGCAGCATTTGAGAAGCCGGGATCGGAAGATTCCGGCTTTGTGTCGCAGACCAGACCGTATGCCATTTTGTCTCGTAGATGATGTTCAAGGCCCGGGAGATATCGTCCAAATGCCGTTCGATAATGCTCTGTTCCTTCCGGTCAGGACGATATAGCTCGATGCGCCTGGTAAGCCGGTTCATCACTGTATGCAGATAGCAGGAGCATGCGCCGAATCTGGCCCTGGCCATATCAGGGAACTGTTCGGCAATACGTTCAAAGATTCTGGCTGCTTCCTCGAAATGACCGTCATCATGAAGGATTTCTGCATAGATATAGCGGGCATGGCGATGGCTTGTGCTGTCCTCGCTCAGCTTCTCCTTGCCAATTCGATCAAGCTCCAATCTTGCAAGCTCCACATAACCTTCCTTATACAGGACAAGTATATAATCATCTCTAAGAAAATCGTTGTTTGAAGCCAGCGCGCTTGCTACAGGCAGAACACCCATTTTGACTGCTGTTTCCATCAACGCTTGGGTTTGGTCTAGCGGCAAAGCATTAGACGTAAGTACAGTCTCGGGGTTGCTGCCTTGCGGCACCACAATCTCGGCAAGCCGACAGAGCTTCACCCACAGTTCTAGCTGAGAGTGAAGCTTTGTCGTGTCTTGTTCAGAAGCCGGACTCTTCATCCAATTCTCCAATACTTGCAGGGCAGCCTGAAATTGCCCGGTACGGATCAGGCATTCTGCATACTGGAGCCGTATATATTCCTTCTCAAGCAGCAGGGGAGAGACATGTTCAATCGCATATGTATAAGCACCGAGCCGATATAATGATGTGAACAGCCATTCCCGGCCTTCCTCTGGACTGATATCCGGATGATGTATGTAATTCTGTAAAGTCTCATAGATGACGGTATCCGATGCTCCTTTTCGAAGCAAAGTTTCGCCATGGTTAAGCATTTGCTGTAACAGCATGTCACACCTCCATTAAACAATTAAACCAATTTCATGCAGATGAATAACAAACCATTACATTTTGATCCGAGGTGTGAGCCACTGCTGCAGTGTGGTATCGGCGCTGACAGACCTGCTCCATTGAGCCAGCAAAATCCGTACCTGCCAACCTTTTCCTTGTATTCGAACCCCTTGCTCGCCAAGCGTGGTCTTCATCGCAGAAATCTCCTTTTTCGATCAGGTTTGGTATAATAACACCATATGTCCTGAAGGGACAAGTTATGACAGGAGGAGTACGGGAATGGGAAACGAACGATTAGATGAGAAGACAATATCCACGGAGCCGATCTTTGAAGGAAAGGTCATCTCCTTGCAAATCGATACGGTGGAGCTGCCGGATGGCAGCCAGGCCACGCGCGAAATCATCAAGCACCCGGGTGCAGTCGCTGTAGTCGCAATCGTCAAGGATCGGCTGCTGCTTGTGGATCAATACCGTCAGGCGATGGGCAGACCGGAGCTGGAAATACCGGCAGGCAAGCTGGAGAAGGGCGAAGACCCGCTTGAGGCAGCGCGGCGCGAGCTTCAGGAGGAAACAGGCTATACTTGCGGTAAAATCACCTTGCTGCATTCGTTCTATACTTCTCCCGGATTTGCCGATGAAATCATCCATCTCTACTTGGCCGAAGAATTGACCGCTGGAGCGATGTCTCCGGATGAGGACGAGTTCCTTGAAATTATTGAAGCCACATATGATGAGGTGCAGCGGTATATTTCCGAGGGGAGAATTTCGGATGCCAAGACATTATTGGCATTTTATTATTGGCAATTGAAAAGACTTCAAGAGCAGTCCCGGAATGCGGCGGCGGTTGAGTAATGATGGAGCAGAAGCTTGTTAGCATCTATGCGGATCTGCACATACACATCGGCAAGACGTCCAAGGGGGCGCCTGTAAAGATCAGCGGCAGCCGGAACCTGACCTTCGCCAATATTGCCAAAGAAGCAGCTGAGCGAAAAGGAATTGACCTGATCGGTATCATTGACTGTCACTCTCCTGGGGTGCAGCAGGATATTATGGCATGTCTGGAAGAGGGAACGATGCGAGAGCTGGATGAGGGAGGGATTGCATACAGAAGCACAACAATCCTGCTTGGCAGCGAGATTGAAATCCGCGAGCCGGGAATGGGTCCTGCACATTTGCTGGTATTCTTTCCTTACCTGGATCAAATGGTGGATTTCTCTGGATGGATGTCGTTGCATATGAAAAACATTCACCTCAGCTCTCAGCGGATTTATGTTCCGGCACGTGTGCTTCAGGAGGAAGTCTACGCCCGCGGGGGAATGATGATTCCGGCTCATATTTTCACCCCTCACCGGAGTATTTATGGAAGCTGTTCGCCGCGAATGGCGGATGTGCTTGATCTTGAACGGATAGCGGCCGTGGAGCTGGGGCTTAGCTCGGATAGCCAGATGGCAGGCTGGCTCAGTGAACTGGACCCTTATCCTCTCTTGAGTAATTCCGATGCGCATTCTCTGGGGAAGATCGGCAGAGAGTATAATGAATTGCTGCTGTCGGCGCCCTCCTACAGCGAATTTGAGCTTGCACTGGCCGGCAAGGAGGGCCGTTCCATTGCAGCCAACTATGGCCTTGACCCCCGGCTGGGCAAGTATCATCGTTCCTTTTGCAGTACCTGCGGTACAACCGCAAGCGGAGACGAGCCGATGATTGATCGTTGTCCGGGCTGCGGCAGCAAGCATATCGTTCGCGGGGTGCTTGACCGGATTCTCTCTATCGCGGATCGCCCCATGATGCAGGTTCCCAAGCATCGCCCTCCTTATTTCAATCAAGTGCCGCTTGAGTTCATCCCCGGATTAGGTCCGGCGAAGCTCGACCGCTTGCTGGAGCACTTTGGAACCGAGATGAATATATTGCACCGCATTCCGGAGGAAGAGCTTGCACGGGTGGTCGGCCAGGAATTAGCGGGTTGGATCGCAGCTGCGAGAAGCGGCGGACTTTCCCTTCAATCTGGCGGGGGAGGAATATACGGCAAAGTCGGGCAATAACGAGTTAGGTTCTCTTCGCATCCGGCATAAGTAGCAGGGCTTGTTCATACAGTAGAGTAAGTATATATGAACATGAACTGAAGAACAGGAGGCTCTGCCGGATGCTCCAACCTATACGCCACACTTTAAAGGATCAGACGCCATTATATGTATTTGTCTCCGTGCTCTTTTTGATGGGGGTTGTGTTCGGTGCCTTGATGGTCAATGCGCTGACTCTAGAGCAGCAGCAGGATTTATCAAGGTATTTTGGCAACTTCTTTGTTTCCATTCAGGAAGGCGGCGAGAGCTTTCAGCCCATGACTTATTGGCAGGCAGCCAGTCTGCATTTGAAATGGTTGGGGCTGATCTGGCTGCTGGGACTCTCTGTTATCGGCTTGCCGGGCATTTTGATCCTCGATTTTCTGAAGGGAGTCTTGATCGGCTTTACAGTCGGCTGCCTGGTTGGTCAGTTTACCTGGAAAGGACTGCTCTTTGCATTGGTCTCTGTTGCACCGCACAATTTGCTCGTCATTCCGGCACTGATGGTCAGCAGTGTTGCGGCTGTAGGGTTCTCGTTGGGAATTATCCGCAACCGGGTTCTGCTGAATCGGGGCGGAGGCATTGCCAAACCTTTCCTTTCCTATACAGGCTTGACGCTCACCATGGCCGCAGTGCTGCTGGCCGCGGCTTCCTTTGAAACTTATGTGAGCCCATCGATGATGGCTTGGGTGACTCCGATGCTGCAGCAAGCGTTGATCCGTGGATAATGCCAGTTAATGTTTGACTTTGTTGATTCAGACCCCCTATAATGAAAGAAGTGATTTATATGCAAGTTGCGGCGAATCCTGGGGGGGAAAACATGGAATCCAAAATTGATAAAATCAAACAGCAGCTGCAATCCCACGGTTATAAGCTGACGCCCCAACGGGAAGCCACGGTTCGAGTCCTGCTTGAAAATGAAGACGATCATCTTAGTGCTGAGGATGTTTTTATGCTTGTTAAGGATAAAGCTCCTGAAATCGGCTTGGCTACGGTCTATCGGACACTGGAGCTGTTAAGCGAACTTCATGTGGTAGAGAAGATCAACTTTGGCGATGGGGTGGCCCGGTACGATCTGCGTACGGATACTACCAAGCATCATCACCATCATTTAATCTGCGTACAGTGCGGAGCGATGGACGAGATCAAGGAAGATTGGCTCGGTCCGCTGGAGGAACGGCTGGAGAAGGAGTTTAATTTCACCGTGCTCGATCACCGGCTTGACTTTCAGGGCATCTGTTACCGCTGTAAGGATAAGAATGAAGACAGCAAGTAATTCAAATACAGGAACTCCACCGCTTGGCCGGATGGAGTTTTTTATTGCGCTTATTCCTCATATTCAGGCCCAGCGTTCAATATAATGTACAAGCGGTAATTCTTGAACAACCTCTTTAAGATCGCTAATTCGGGTAAATATGAGGTGAACCTATGGTAGTCTCCCTGCGAAAATGGTTATTACGTTTAAAATATGCTTTAATATTTATGCTGCTTTCTTACATGTTTTACTATGCGATCGGCTTGATGAAGGAATATGTTTTGCAGCCCGATAAGTATCGGGTACCTGAGGGCTCCGCGGTAAAAGTGTTTTACGGGGATGCAGCCGAGGTGTCCGATGCGGACAATCTGGCAGATCGACTAAAGTTGTTTTACTGGTACGGAGAATGAACTGAAATTCGGGCAGGGAAAACTGCCGGAAATGTGGAATAGTTGAGTAGAGGGCAAATCCTCATCTGATGACATGAACCGACAGCTTGAAAGGAGGAACTGGACGTGCAGCAAGCCGCAGCCTCTTTTATCAACTATTTAACGCAGCAAAGAAAGTTAAGCCCGTCAACGCTGGAGAGCTACAGTCGGGACATTGGACATTTTCTGGATTATTTGACGGACCGGGGAATTTCGGCCTATCCTGAGCTTACGCGAACCGGAGTAATGTTATATTTTGCCCGGTTAAGAGAACAAGGCAAAGCTCCGGCTACGATTGCAAGAAGCTCGGTCGCGCTGAAGGCATTCCTCCAATTTCTGCTGCAGGATAACATCATTGAACAGGATCTTGCCTCAGCGATCACTCCGCCCAAATTGGAGAAGAAGCTGCCGGATATCCTCTCGCTTGAGGAGACACAGCTTCTGCTTGAGGCGCCGGATGAGACAACTCCATTGGGACTTAGAGATAAGGCGATCCTGGAGCTGTTATATGCTACGGCGATTAGGGTCAGCGAGCTCATTGCCCTGAACATACGGGATGTCGATATCGGCGTCCGGTTTTTGCGTTGTTCAGGAGATACAGGCAAAGAACGAATTTTGCCGTTCGGCATGGAAACAGCCAAATGGCTGGACAAGTATTTAAACGAGATTCGGGGAGAACCACCCTTGCATCCTGAGCAGAAACCGCTTTTTCCGAACCGCTCCGGGGAACGGATCAGCCGGCAAGGTATCTGGAAGCTGCTAAAAAAGTATGCAGATCGGGCGGGACTCACAAAGGATATCACCCCGCATACGCTGCGGCACTCCTGTGCAGTGCATTTGCTGGAGAGCGGTGCGGATGTACGTTCGGTGCAAGAGATGCTCGGACATGGCGATCTGGCCACAATTCAGCTGTACCTTGCTCAATCCAAGCCGAATTTGAAGGCGGTTTATGATCAATTTCACCCTCGAGCGAAGGCACGGCATTCGGATCCGGCTCAATAAGTGCTCCGAATGGTTTGCGCGGGTCTAGGGATTACTAAATGGAGCAGGATAGAAGGAGTGACAAGGATGACAAAGGAAAACCGTTTTGACAAAATAACAGTCATCGTACTGGATAGCGTAGGAATCGGAGAATTGCCGGATGCTGCGAGCTTTGGGGATCTTGGTTCCCATACGCTCGGACATATTCTGGAGCGGGTGCCGGGCACCAAGCTGCCTCATCTTCAGCAGCTCGGTTTAGGTAATATCGCTGACTTGCCTAATCTGGGACCGGCTGCATCGCCGGAAGCTTATTACGGCAAGATGGCGGAGATTTCAACAGGCAAGGATACGATGACAGGACACTGGGAGCTGATGGGGTTAAAGATTGAGACTCCGTTCCAGACGTATCCGGAAGGCTTTCCCGAGGATTTGGTTACCCGCTTTGAGCAAGAGACTGGACGCAAGATGATCGGGAACAAGCCTGCATCCGGCACAGAAATCCTGGACGAGCTGGGTGAAGAGCATATGAAGACCGGGGCCTGGATCGTGTATACCTCGGCCGATAGTGTGTTCCAGATTGCTGCTCATGAAGAGATCATCCCGCTTGAAGAGCTGTATCGGGCATGTGAAATCGCACGCCGCCTGACACTGGCTCCCGAGCACTCGGTGGGAAGAGTCATCGCAAGACCGTTCGTAGGTGAGCCGGGAGCCTTCAAGCGTACGCCGAACCGTCATGACTATGCGGTATCTCCGCCGGAACCAACCGTGCTGAATGCATTGAAGGAGTCCGGCAAGGATGTAATCTCTGTAGGGAAGATTAACGACATTTTTTCCGGGGAGGGCATCTCGGCGTCGTATCCGACGAAGAGCAATCTGCATGGGATTCAGGAGACAATCCGCTTAATGGAGCAGCCGTTCAACGGATTGCTGTTTACCAATCTGGTTGACTTTGATTCCTTATTCGGCCATCGTCGGGATCCGGAAGGCTATGCGGGTGCATTGGAGGAATTTGACGCGTATGTTCCACAATTGCTGGAACGGACCGGAGAGCGTGATTTGCTGGTGATTACCGCGGATCATGGAAACGATCCGGTGCATCCGGGGACAGACCACACCCGGGAATATGTGCCTTTACTTGTGTACAGCAAGGGCTTGACTTCACCTGGAAGTCTGGGTGTGCGTGCCAGCTATGCCGATCTTGCCGCAACGATTGCGGACAACTTTGGCGTTCAGAGCACCGTGCATGGAAAAAGCTTTTTAGGCCAACTGAAATAAGCAAGGGAGAGATGGACAATGGTTACTGTACTTACGATAGGCATGATTAAGGAAGCGGCTGATTTTATCCGCTCAAAGACAAATACGACTCCGAAGGTTGGACTTATTCTCGGGTCTGGTCTTGGCGTTCTCGCAGATCATTTGCAGGATGCTGTCAGCATCGCATACAGCGAAATTCCTTATTTTCCGGTCTCAACGGTGGAAGGTCATGCCGGCGAGCTCATGATCGGGAGCCTGAATGGAACCCCGGTCGTTCTAATGAAGGGACGCTTCCATATGTATGAGGGCTATGGTCCTGAACTGACGGCTTTTCCGGTTCGGGTCATGAAGGAGCTGGGCGTTTCCGCCCTATTGGTCACTAATGCAGCTGGCGGCATCAACACTTCGTTCAACCCGGGTGATCTGATGCTGATCTCGGATCACATTAATTTGACCGGAACCAACCCGCTGATTGGTCCGAATGATAGTGCGCTTGGTGTGCGCTTCCCGGATATGTCCCAGGCCTACAGCCGCCGCTTGCGCGAGCTGGCGCGGACAACCGCGAAGCAGCAGGGCATTTCCGTGCAGGAAGGCGTCTATGCAGGCCTGCTTGGTCCTACTTATGAGACGCCCGCTGAAATCCGTATGCTGCGGACGCTTGGGGGAGATGCCGTGGGCATGTCTACGGTCTCGGAAGTGATCGTAGCGAGACATGCCGGCATCGAGGTGCTGGGAATTTCCTGCATCAGCAACATGGCGGCCGGGATCCTCGATCAACCCTTATCCCATGACGAGGTGATGGAGACGACGGATCGGGTGAGGGAGCAATTTTTGAACCTTGTGCTGGCGATTATTCCGGATATGGCGAACGGATGAGGTGAAGAACGATGAGAGCTGTGGATTTGATCCGCAAAAAAAGAGACGGGCATGAATTGTCCGGAGAAGAATTAGGCTTTCTGATCCGGGGATACAGCGAGGGCAGCATTCCCGATTATCAAATGGCCGCTTGGGCCATGGCTGTATATTATCAAGGGATGAATGCGCGGGAAACCGCCGATTTGACGATGCATATGGCCTCGTCCGGAGACATGATTGATCTGAGCTCGATTCATGGCATCAAGGTAGATAAGCATTCAACCGGCGGGGTTGGAGACAAGACGACCATCGTCCTGGGGCCGCTCGTCGCTTCCGCCGGCGTTCCTGTGGCCAAGATGTCCGGTCGCGGACTCGGGCATACAGGCGGAACGATTGATAAGCTGGAGGCCATTTCCGGCTTTTCGGTAGAGCTGGATCAAGAGCAATTCTTTTCCCAAGTGAATGAGATCGGCCTTGCGGTCGTTGGACAAAGCGGCAATATGACGCCTGCCGACAAGAAGCTCTATGGTCTGCGCGATGTTACCGCAACCGTAGACTCGATACCGCTGATCGCCAGCTCGGTTATGAGCAAGAAGATTGCAGCCGGCGCGGATGCGATTGTTCTGGACGTGAAGACCGGCAGCGGGGCGTTCATGAAGACGCTAGAGGATTCCATCCGGCTGGCCAAGGCAATGGTAGATATCGGCACACAGGTCGGGCGAAGTACGATTGCCGTGATCAGTGATATGGATCAGCCATTGGGCTTTGGAATCGGGAATGCCCTGGAGGTTAAAGAGGCGATTGCTACCTTGCGTGGAGAAGGCCCGCCGGATCTGGCGGAAGTGTGCCTGATACTCGCTTCCCATATGCTGATTCTTGGAGGCAAGGCAAGCAGCGAAGAGGAGGCGAGAGCCCTCCTGCAAGCCAAGCTGGATAGCGGAGAGGCGCTGAACAGCCTGAAACGGATGGTAGAGGCACAGGGCGGCAATGCCGCACAGATTGATCAACCTGACCAGTTGCCGGCAGCTGAGCTTCAAGTTGAGGTGAAGGCGGAGAAGGCAGGATATGTGGAATCGATCCAGGCCGAAGAGATCGGCATAGCGGCTATGCTCTTAGGCGCTGGCAGGGAAACGAAGGATTCCGTGATCGATCTTGCAGCAGGGCTAATTCTGCACAAGAAGATCGGTGATTACGTTGAAGCGGGCGAGACAATAGCGGTGCTTCATTTGAACCGTGCCCATGAGGACAGGCTGGAGGAAGCAAGGTCCAAGGTGCTTGAGGCCTATGGCATCACGGAATCAAAGGTTCCGAGACGCCCACTCGTCTTTGCCTTGGTCACTCCTGAAGGAATTAAGAGATTCTAGCTGCTTTCATGCAATTGAATAGGTTTGTTTTCTTTGCGGGGGCAGCCCGGAGGTCATTGATAACTGACTTCCGGGCTGCCCCTTTTTGCGCTTGCAAAAAAAGTTGTAGGGCGGTAAAGACACCTTTGCCCGCAGCGGCTCAAAACATCTAACATCTCTCCGTAAAACTCAACAGCCCGTCAAGGTATATCAGTTGAACTATAAAAACGTAAAAAGGGCATAAGTGTGAAGTGTGCTGTAGAAGCGAAAGCGTTCGCCTTTGTGAGTGGATTTCTACTTAATAATATCTTAGTTCAAATAGAGAAATCCGCGAACAACAGCGATCGTAAGAACACTTCACACGTTGCCCCAGAACGTAAAATTCAGTAGTTAAACTTATATACTAAGAATATTATTACAAATTTTGGTTCATACTAAGTTATCAGAATTGTAATTCCTAGACTAAGGGGGACTTATGTTGAAGAAACGGTTAATCCTGTGCTGTATGGCCTTGCTCTTGGCAGTGCCTCTTGGGGCGGTACAGGCAAGGGCAGCGGTCGAAGAGCCCGGCAACACTGCCTCGGAGCTCGCATTGGCTGAACAGGCGCAATCCGCCATTCTGATTGATGCGGATACGGGAACAGTTATATTCGAGAAGAAAAGCCATGAGCAGCTTCCTCCGGCGAGTATCACCAAAATTATGACAATGCTGCTCACGATGGAAGCGATTGATCAGGGCAAGCTGAAGCTGAACGATAAAGTGACGACGAGTGAATATGCAGCTTCCATGGGCGGCTCGCAGATATTCCTTGAGCC
Source organism: Paenibacillus apis (assembly GCF_018333295.1). Lineage (NCBI taxonomy): Bacteria > Bacillati > Bacillota > Bacilli > Caryophanales > Paenibacillaceae > Paenibacillus > Paenibacillus apis. Next base: position 182,971 of record NZ_BORS01000008.1, on the reverse strand, counting down.
GGGCGAAGAGATGACTGTGGATCAACTGCTTAAAGGAGTTGCGATGGCCTCAGGCAATGATGCTTCTGTAGCCTTGGCTGAAAAAATCGCCGGAACCGAGAAGGCCTTTGTCAACATGATGAATGAGAAGGCAAAGGAGCTGGGACTCAAGGATACGCACTTCTCCAACTGCAATGGCTTGCCGGTGGAGAACCATTATTCCTCGGCCCACGACATCGCTATGATGAGCCGCGAGCTCCTGAAATACGAGGGGATCACGGCCTATACCGGTGCCTACCAGGATTATCTTCGCCAGGAGACGGAGAAGCCGTTCTGGCTGGTGAATACGAATAAGCTGGTTCGCTTCTACAGCGGGGCCGATGGCCTGAAAACCGGCTACACCTCGGAGGCGAAATTTTGTCTGGCAGCAACCGCAAAGCGCGATGGCTTGCGCCTGATCGCTGTCGTGCTAGGAGAACCCAATACAAAGACTCGGAACAGTGAAGTATCCTCTATGTTTGATTACGCCTTCTCGCAGTATGCGCTGCATCCGATCTATAAAGCGGGCGAAGTTATCGGAAAGGTGAAGGTGCATCGCGGCGAAGCTTCCCAACTGGATCTGGCAGCGTCGAGAACGATGAATGTTCTGGTGAAAAAGGGGTCCCAGCCGGCAGACATTACACAAAAGCTGGAGGTTCCTGACAAGCTGTCTGCTCCAATCCATGAAGGGCAGATGATCGGCAAGCTGATCATTTATCAGGACGGCAAGCCGCTGACTGAGTTCGAACTGAAGGCGGCCTCTTCGATCGAAAAGGCGGGCTGGTGGACCATGTTCAAGCGTACGGCCTCACATCTGTTCTTTGTAGATTCGTAGCAGTTTTCTTCTAGTTTTGTCATCCGGCAGGATTCTCTGAACAAGCTGTAGAATTGTTGTGTTCATGACAGGGAGGAGAGTGAACAGACATGAATTTGCACATGGATATGATCAGGCATCGCAACACCCTTGTGGCGCGTCTGGTAGGGGAGCTCGATCATCATACGGCGGATAAAGTCCGTATCATGCTGGAGGATGAGATCGGACGCGGCGACTGCCGTCATCTTGTACTGAGCCTGGAATCACTGCAGTTTATGGACAGCTCGGGGATCGGAGTCATCCTGGGCCGCTATAAGCAGATCAAGCTCAAAGGCGGAAAAATGGTCATATGTGGCGTAAACCCGCAGGTGTACCGCTTGTTGGAAATGTCGGGGCTGTTTAAAATCATGGCCGTTTATGAAAATGAAGCCACAGCTCTTACCGAATTGGAGGTCGCACTATGAACCAACCCGGCCGAAATTTTATGTCGCTGCAGTTTGCTGCCAGAAGCGAGAACGAATCCTTTGCCCGTGTCACGGTCGCTGCCTTTGTCTCGCAGCTTGATCCGACTATGGATGAGATCACTGATCTGAAGACGGTCATTTCTGAAGCGGTAACCAATTCTATTATTCATGGCTATGACGGAGATCCCGAAGGGATTGTTACCATATCGGCTTTGATTGAAGGAGATACGGTGACCTTATCGGTAGAGGACAAGGGGCGCGGCATCGAGGATGTAGAGCTTGCCAAGCAGCCGCTGTTTACGTCCAAGCCTGAGCTGGAACGCTCGGGGATGGGCTTTACGATTATGGAGAATTTCATGGATGAATTTGAGGTAAGCAGTGAGCTTGGCGGCGGAACCTCGATCCGGATGAAGAAGAGAATCGTATCAAAGACAGCTTTATACAATTAGGGGTTGGAGCTATGGATGCTGAAGTGAAGCAAGCCTCGAGAGAATATTTGGACGACTCAGAAGTAAAACGGCTGATCGCGCTTAGCCAGGCCGGGGATTCGGGTGCCAGAGACCGACTTGTAAGCAGCAACATCCGATTGGTCTGGTCCGTCGTTCAGCGCTTTATGAACCGGGGATACGAGCCTGAGGATCTGTTTCAGATCGGCTGTATCGGCCTGCTAAAATCGGTTGATAAATTCGATCTTAGCTATGATGTCAAATTTTCCACCTATGCAGTACCGATGATTATCGGAGAGATTCAGCGCTTTTTGCGGGATGACGGCACCCTCAAGGTTAGCCGCTCCCTTAAAGAAATGGCAAACAAGGTTCGCAAGAAAAAAGACGAGCTGTCAAAGGTGCTCAACCGTCTGCCCACGATCAAGGAGGTGGCGGAGGAGCTTGGAGTGACGCCGGAAGACGTGGTATTTGCGCAAGAAGCCAATAAGCCGCCGACCTCAATCCATGAGACCGTCTTTGAGAACGATGGGGATCCAATCACGCTGATGGATCAAATTGCCGACGAATCTCAGGAGCGGTGGTTCGACAAGCTGGCGCTCCACGAGGCGATAGACGGACTCAGCGACCGGGAAAGACTGATCGTATACTTACGATACTACCGGGATCAAACCCAGTCCGAGGTGGCGGCCAGGCTTGGAATTTCCCAGGTTCAGGTATCCCGTCTGGAGAAGAAAATACTGCAAAATATTCGCGATCAAATCGCACAATAGTGTCACGTCATATATAATATAGACATGCATGACGATATTGGATTGAAGGAGTCTATAATTATGAGTGTACATATTGGAGCAAAACCAGGTGATATTGCGGATACAGTGCTACTTCCCGGCGATCCGTTACGCGCAAAGTTCATCGCCGAAACGTATTTAAGCGACGTCGTTTGCTATAACGAGGTTCGCGGCATGCTTGGATTTACCGGAACCTATAAGGGCAAGCGGATTTCTGTTCAGGGCAGCGGGATGGGGATTCCTTCCTTCTCGATTTATGCCAATGAATTGATTCAGGAATATCAGGTGAAGAATCTGATCCGAGTGGGAACCTGCGGCGGCATGCAGGAGCATGTGCATGTGCGTGATGTAATATTGGCACAAGGAGCATGTACTGATTCCAGTATGAACCGCCATATCTTCAAAGGCTACGATTTCTCTCCGATTGCCAGTTTTGATCTGCTCAAGGCCGCTTATGAGCGCGGGGCAGAGAAGGGGCTGAAGCTGCATGTCGGCAATATTTTCTGCTCCGACAGCTTCTATCGGGACGATACCTCGGTCACAGGCTTGCTGATGAAATATGGGGTGCTTGGCGTCGAAATGGAGACAACAGCGCTGTATACCCTTGCTGCGAAATTCGGAGTGAACGCGTTAACCATTCTCACCGTCAGTGACCATCTGTTGACAGGAGAAGAGACTACGGCAGAAGAGCGTCAGACGACCTTCAATGAGATGATGGAGGTTGCGCTGGAGACGGCCATTTCTCTATAGCTTCATCAATCAAATAAACGGTTTACAGAGTAGAGACCACCCCTCCATGGCATACTATGGGTAATTCGCCATGAAAGGGGTGGTCTGTTTGTTGCAGGATCAAGCTTCCGTCATCTATGTTCGGCTGCGCAAGCAGGTGATACATCCGGCAGGAGCTCCCATCAGGCTGAGGGATATTGCACGGATTCTGGCTGATCCGAGCATGGAGCGGGAGCTGCTGGATATGGTGTTGTCCAGATCTGAGCCTAGCGATGGAAATCGAATTGTGATTGATATGCTGCAAATCATCTCAAGAATTAAAGCGAAGCATCCCTCAGTGCTTATCGAGTTTATCGGAGAGCCTCATGTGCTGGTTGTGATTCAGAAAGCACCCAGAAAACCTTCAATCGTTCTATTCGTTCTGGTGTGGCTGCTGTTATTTTTCGGTGCGGGGCTGACCATTATGAACTTCCATGCAGATGTGAGCATGCCCGAAGTCCACATACGTATCGTTGAGATGATTACCGGTCATAGAGACGAGCATCCCTATTTGTTTCAGGTCGCTTATTCGCTCGGCATTGGTTTTGGCATGATTCTGTTCTTCAATCATTTATTCAAGAAGAAATGGAATGAAGAACCGACTCCGCTTGAGGTTGAGATGTACCTGTACCAGGAAAACCTGAATCAATATGTCATTGCGGAGGAATATGAGAAAATGCGGCTTGCCGAGTCATCGCCGAAGGGGAAGCAGCCTTGATGACCCTGGTCTCGCAAGCGGCTGTTGTTTTCCTGGGATTTGCAGGAGGGATTGCTGTCGGTACGGGTGTGATTGCCCTGTTCATTGTGCTGGATATGATACCTCGATTGGCTCAGGTTACCCGTTCCTATGATAAAGTGCATTGGTATGAAGGAGCTATGATTAGCGGCTCCTTGCTGGGAACAGCAGCGGATTTCTGGAATTGGAGTGTTCCCGGGCCATGGATTGGCAGCGGAATTGTCGGCTTATTCAACGGCATATTCATTGGAATGCTCGCCGCCGCGCTGACTGAGGTGTTGAATGTTCTGCCGATCTTCGCGAAGCGGCTATACATGCATAAATATATGACCCAATTGCTGTATGCGATGGTGTTCGGCAAGGTCGCAGGTTCATTGTTTGAATGGTTCATCTATAGACAGTAACTGCATAGGAGGTATCCACAATGATGAGTCAGGAACGCGGAGGAACCGGTGAGGAGGTTCAGCCTCAGGAAGAGATGAACGGTATCCCTCACTTTTTGGACGGAACAGAACGCATCTCCTGGGGAGGAGAGGAGGAAGAAAGGGCAAGGATTTTACAACGGAAGAAAGAATCCGAGACCTCCGACAGCTTGAAGGAATCCGTAATCTATTGGCAGACCAGTGATAAGATCAGCCCCAGTATTCATACGACTAAGCTGACGCTGGAGCAGGTGGTCGGACTTCAGGAAGGGTTTGACGTGGTTTTCCGCGAAATGACCTTTGGCGGCAAGAAAACAGCCCTGTTCTTTATAAATGGCTTTGCAAAGGACGACATAATGCAGGAAATCCTGAAGCGCCTGACTTATTTGACCCCGGATGACCTGGATTCCGGTGCGCTTCACTCCTTCTTTCATTTGTATATTCCTCACGTCCAGGTTGAAAAATCAGACTCTCTCAGCCAGACCGTTAACAATGTACTGATTGGGATGAGTGTGTTGTTCATTGAAGGTGAACAGACCGCAATCGTGCTGGACACGCGGAATTATCCGGTGCGAAGCCCTGAAGAGCCTTCTCTGGAACGGGTGGTTCGCGGCTCCCGCGACGGATTCACAGAGACGATGCTAACCAACGTCACCCTGGTAAGGCGCAGACTTCGCGACCCGGGGTTAAAGTTCGAGGCGATGAAGGTCGGCCGCCGCTCTCAAACGGATGTCTGCATTGCCTATATTGACGACATCGCCGACAAGACATTGATTGATGATGTACGCAAGAAAATTCAGGCCGTTGCTCTGGATGGCCTGCCTCTGGCAGATAAGCAGCTGGAGGAGGCCATCGTGAAGAGGGGGTGGAATCCGTATCCGCTGGTCCGGTATTCGGAGCGCCCGGATGTGGTAGCTTCCCATCTTATGGAGGGCAGAATTGTGGTGTTTGTAGATACGTCGCCAAGCGTCATGATTCTCCCGACCACCTTTTTTGACCTATGCCAGCATGCGGAAGAAAATCGCCAGACCCCGTTTATGGGATCCTATCTGCGCTGGGTGCGGTTCGCCGGGATCTTCGCTTCACTATTCCTATTGCCGCTCTGGCTGCTCCTGGTCATTCATCCCGAATTAAAGCCTGCGTCGCTTGCCTTTATCGGGCCGCAGGAGCAGGCCAAGATTCCGCTGATCGCGCAGTTCCTGCTTGTCGAGTTCGGGGTAGACCTCATGCGGATGGCTGCTGTTCATACCCCGACCCCGCTTGCTTCCGCGATGGGCCTGATCGCTGCAATTCTGATAGGAGATATTGCGGTCCAGACCGGTATATTCGTAAATGAAGTTGTGCTCTATATGGCGGTAGCGGCAATCGGGATGTTTGCGACCCCTAGCTATGAGCTGGGGCTGGCTAACCGTGTAGTCCGGCTGCTGATGCTGGTGTTAGTCTCGATCTTCGGGGTAGCAGGCTTGGTAGGGGGAGTGACAGCCTTTATCATTTTCCTCGCCTTTCAGAGATCGTTCAATTCATCTTATCTGTGGCCGTTCATCCCGTTTAATGCCAAAGCATTGGCCGGAATTCTGGTGCGTGTGCCGGTATTGGTATCGAAGCAGCGTCCTTCGTTCAACAAAACCAGAGACAATACTAGAATGCCCAAAGAAAAATAACTGACACGGCATGTCCGCCTTTTAACACAAATGATAATCCGAATAATCCATTTCTCAGTTGAGCGGATGTCTGATATACTGATGAAAAAACTGAAAGTGGAGGACGACACAGATGTATTTACACGGTACCAGCAAAATTAACTCCAGCGGGCATCTGGAAATCGGCGGATGTGATACGGTCGATTTGAAGCAAACCTATGGCACCCCGCTATACATCATGGATGAAGCGCTCATTCGGCAAAGATGCCGCGAATATATGGATGCGTTCCGGGCTTCCGGCCTGCCGTTCCAGGTGGCTTATGCAAGCAAGGCGTTTTGTGTAAAAGCTATGTGCCGTCTTGTTGATGATGAAGGATTGTCGCTTGATGTAGTGTCTGAAGGAGAACTGTACACTGCACTGCAGGCGGGATTCCCGGCTGACCGCATTCATTTTCACGGGAATAACAAGACTCCTGAAGAACTGGAAATGGCGATTTCCGCTCAGATCGGCTGTTTTGTAGTAGACAATTTCATTGAAATGCAAATGCTTCAGGCACTTGCGGAAGAGAAAAACGTATCGGTTAATATCTTGCTCAGAGTTACACCGGGCGTAGAAGCTCATACGCATGAGTACATTTCTACAGGCCAAACGGATTCGAAATTCGGCTTTGACATCGGCAACGGGTCTGCCTTTGAAGCGGTGAAGCAGGCTTCCGGCAGCCGTAATCTCAAGCTGTTGGGACTGCATTCGCATATCGGCTCTCAAATCTTCGAGGTTGACGGCTTCCAATTGGCGGTAAGCAGAGTAGCTGAGTTCAGTCTGGAAGTGAAGCGTGAGCTGAATGTCACCTTTAAGGTGATTAATCTGGGAGGAGGCTTTGGCATCCGCTATACGGAAGGAGATACTCCTCTGGCTGTCGCAGAATATGTGAAGGCGATTACCGATGCGGTGAAGAAGTTCTTCGCTGAAGATTATCCTCAGCTTCCTGAAATTTGGGTGGAACCTGGCCGTAGTATCGTTGGCGATGCCGGAACGACCTTGTACACGGTTGGAACAAGCAAGGATATTCCTGGTGTGAGAAAATATGTGGCTGTGGATGGCGGGATGACAGATAATCCTCGTCCGGCACTCTATGAGTCAAAATACGAGGCCATGCTGGCTAACCGGGGGTTAGACCGAGCTGAGGAGACCGTATCGATCGCCGGAAAATGCTGTGAGAGCGGCGACATGCTGATTTGGGATCTGGAGCTGCCGAAGGCCAACTCAGGTGACCTGCTGGCCGTATCGTGTACGGGCGCTTACAACTATTCGATGGCAAGCAACTATAACCGGATTCGCCGTCCGGCGGTGGTATTTGTACAGAACGGTCACAGCGATCTGGTTGTCCGTCGTGAATCCTTCGAGGATATTACAGCCTGTGATCTGGTTCCGGAGCGGATTGCCAAACAGCCCTCATTCAAATAATCAGCGTATGGATTTTGCTCCCGGCGCTTTTTCATAGTACACTGTAATAGGTTTGTCCAAATTGTAACTATGAAGAAGGAAGTGACCGATATGAAAAAGGGTAAAATCGTATTGGAAAAGGGCGGAGAAGTGGAAATTCAGTTTCTGCCTGAGGAAGCGCCGGGTACGGTAGCGAATTTTGAGAAGCTGGCTAACTCCGGATTCTACAACGGCTTGACGTTCCACCGTGTCATTCCGGGCTTCGTCGCTCAAGGCGGCTGCCCGACAGGCAATGGCACAGGCGGACCGGGGTATACCATCAAATGCGAGACAGATACGAATGTCACCAAGCACGAGCGCGGCGTGTTGTCGATGGCGCATGCCGGCAAGGACACCGGCGGAAGCCAGTTCTTTATCGTGTATGAGCCGCAGCCGCATTTGAACGGTGTGCATACTGTATTCGGCAAAGTAACTTCGGGCATGGAGCTTGTGGATCAGGTTCGTCCTGGGGACAAGATGAAGGAAGTTACGGTGTGGGACGAGGCTTAATCCCACAACGTGTAAAGGGGTGTTTCGCCGCCAGTTTTGCTGGCGAGCCGAAACACCCCCTTTTTTTGCTTGATCAGGTTATGTTTAGCGCTGTGATCCTTAAGCGGACTTTAAGAATTTTCTTGATGGGCCGCTTCATCCTTCACTTCTTCGCGTTGACCTTCGATGGCTTTGAGCCGTCTTTCGTTCTTCTCCTCGATTTGCCGTTTCTCTCCGCCGGAGATTTCGTCGGCATGTTCGCTTAGATAGTCTTGACCTTCGCGGAAGTTTTCGATCGTATCTTGAATGCTGTCCTGGAGCTTCTCGACATTATCGGATCGGTCGTCGGGTTTCGCCATGCTAAATTCCTCCTGAATGATCATGATTTTTCGATGGGGATTTCGTGGTTTAAGGTTGCCTGTTTGGGCATGATTTATTCACTTTTGACGGGGGCTATCGATTTTCGATACTCCACCGGGGTCATGCCGGTTGCTTTTTTGAATTGCTTGCAAAAATAAGACGTGTCCGAAAAACCGACGGAAGCCGCGATCCCGTTCACCGATTTATCGCGATCGGCAAGCAGCTGCTTGGCTTTATTCAGCCGGATCGATAAAAGCAATTGCAAAGGACTGATGCCGTATTTATTCTTGACGCAGCGAATAATATGCGCGGGATGGAAGGCGTATTGTGCGGCCAACTCGTTCAACGTAAAGTTCTGCTGGTAATTCAAAGTAAACAGATCGTAAATTTCCGCCGCCACATCTTTTTCTTCCGAACGTTCATTGGAATCGCAAAATAAGGTCAGTATTTTAAGAAACAGCTGTTGATATTGAATTTGCGAAATGGTGGAGGAGTAGAATAACTTTTCATTCTGATATTTATCGATTTTGACTTGCGAAATATCGTCCATCAAGCTTTTCAGGACATCATGGAAGCTCTTGTCGATCGTCCCGTACTGAGGCAGCGAGATATAAAAAGTATCTTTCTTATAATATTTGTGTTTGTTCATCTTGGTGGAAACATAGGAAATCGGGCTTTCCGAAAAAGAATAGCTGCCTGTCGTATAGAAATGAATCCAGGAAAAGGCGGTATCGGCTGCACATGGCTTGTATCCTTTATGCAAAGTGTCCGGCGGCAGAATGAGAAATTGACCGGGTTCGACCGAAAACTTCTGCCCATTTTCCTCCAGGTAAAGCGCGCCGGTAAATACGAAAATTAAATCAAAGGTATGGTTCAACACGCGCCGTTCATGAATATCGCCTTTCCGAAAGAGCGAATTGCCCCCGACTATAAGGTGGGGCAGCGGAGGACAACTGAAATTGATATATAACATTCCATACCTCCTGTGTTCATTTTGTTTTATTGAAAATACCACGATAAGCAGGAAATATCAATGATCAAAGCTATTTCCAGTTCCTGGCCGGTTTGAGTGAAGAGCAAAAAATGCTCATTATCTTATATTATTTAGGTTAATAATGCACCATTCTTAGTTCATTTTGATAATTCAAAAATTCGGATCAAACTCCCATACTTAGGGTATAAACTTTCATTCCGTCGACGATGAATAAGTTTTGAAAGCGCATTATCGCAAGCAAACAACTTCATGTATGAGGTGGGAACAGAGATGCTGGGAGTGTTAAAAAACTATAAGTTCTCGATTATTTTGTTGGCCGGCGTTTTGGTAGGGGGGATTACCGGTACAATTCTCGGCGAACGCTCATCCGTATTGCAGCCCTTTGCGGATATCTTTTTGAATTTGGTGTTCTGTATTATCGTTCCGCTCGTGTTTGTGTCGATCGCCAGCTCGATCGCAAGTATGACCAATTTGAAAAAGCTGGGGAAAATTCTTGGTATCTTTTTTATAGTGATTGTGGTGACGGGCATAATTACTGCCGTGCTGGCGCTGATTAGCGGTCTCGCTTTTAATCCGGCGTTAAACTCGGATGTGACCTTCGGGGAAGCGGCGCAAGTCGAGAACAGCTCTTTGGATTTAGTTCGATTGTTTACGGTTTCAGACTTTGTGGAGCTGTTGTCCTTAAAAAATATGATGGCCTTAATCGTGTTCGCCATTCTGTTCGGGATATCCGTCAGCTCGATCGGGGAGATCGGAGAGCCTGTGGTCAAGCTGCTAAACAGCTTGTCCGCCGTATTGAACAAAGTCGTATCGATCATCATGTATTACGCACCGGTTGGCATTGCCTGCTATTTCGCTACGTTAATCGGAAAAGTCGGCAATCAGGTGGTATGGTCCGTGGCTCGGGCATCGATCATCTACTCCGTCTTCTGCATTTTGTTTTTCGTCCTATTCTCCATATTGGCTTCTTATTACGGCGGCGGGACAACCGGATTAAAGCGGTTTTGGAAAAATATATGGCTGCCGCTGACGACCGCTATGGGAACCTGCAGCAGTACGGCTTGCATCCCGGTTAATCGGCTGGCCGCCAAGGATATGGGCATCCCCGATGAAATTAGCGACATCGTCATTCCGCTGGGGGCAAGCGTTCATAAAAACGGGGTCGTCGCCGTTCAAATCATTAAAATCGTATTTTTGTTCGGTATTTTAAACCTAACGATGGGCCCGGCGGATATGGCAACGGCGATTGTAGTGGCTTTGATCAGCGGAATCATTGTGGGCACGATTCCCAGCGGAGGATTCATTGGAGAGATGTTTATCTGCACCGCTTTCGGGTTTCCGGTGGAAGCGGTTCCGATTCTTGTGATTATGGGCACGATTACCGATCCGTTCTGCACGATGGTGAACGTCACGGGCGACACGGCCATAAGTATGGTCATTTCGCGAATTGTCGAAGGGAAGAACTGGGTGAAAAACAAAATCGGCAACTTAACACAAGCTTGAGATTAGAGAGGATGTACAAATATGGATAGGGAAGAGATAAAAAAGCGACGGCAGACGATCGCGAAACAGGACTGCGACAGCATCTATATTGGTAATTTATATACCGTGGATACGGATTTGCAGCTGCCTTCCGTTGGAAAGCATGGCTCATCCATCAACTGGGAATCTAAAGAAATTCTTTTTTTAAGCCATACCGGCAAGGTCACCAGACCTACTCATGGGGTTGGAAACCGAATTGTTCCCTTGGTGGCAACCGTAACTTTTGAAGGAGAAACTTTGCAAAGAACTTTTGAAGTCACGGTGCTGGAGGAAGAATATAAGGCCGAAATCGTGGAAGTTTATCCTGTCCGGATTCTCACGAAGGCAGGGATCAAGCCGGAATTACCGGGCGTCGTTGTCGTCAGAAACGATACCGGAAGCCGTACGGTTAGCCAGGTATCCTGGGAGCCAAGCGCAAGGGAAAACTATCAACAGACGGGTGTTTTTACGATCAAAGGCAAGCTTGAGGAGAGCGGATGGCAGGCCGAAGCCATCGTGACCGTGGCGACCGATGCGGATGAAAGAATTGAGCATACTCCCAAAGTATATGCATTTAAAGGTCAAAGCGTACGGCTTGAGGCAGATACGGAGTTTGGAGCGGCGATGAACCGTTCGTTGGAGTATCTGTTATCCGTGGATGACGATCAGATGCTGTACAATTTTCGGATCGCCGCCAATTTGGATGTCAAAGGGGCAAAACCGATGACCGGCTGGGATGCTCCGGAATGCAATCTCAAGGGGCATACGACAGGGCATTATTTATCCGCTTTAGCGCTTGCCTATGACGCGACAGGAGGAAATTTGGCGATAAAAGCAAAAATGGACTACATGATTGCCGAATTGGGCCTATGCCAAAATGTCATGTCGGAACTGCCTGGCTATCATCAAGGCTTCCTAAGCGCTTACTCGGAGGAGCAGTTTAATTTATTGGAACAGTACACCACTTACCCAACAATTTGGGCCCCGTACTACACGCTGCATAAGATTATGGCGGGGCTGTTGGATTGCTATACCCTGGCCGGAAATAATAACGCCCTGGTGATGTGCATTCGGTTAGGCGATTGGGTACATCGGCGGTTGAGCCAGCTCTCCAAGGAACAACGCCAGAAAATGTGGTCATTGTACATTGCCGGAGAATTCGGCGGCATGAACGAGGTCTTAACGAACCTGTATCTGATCACGCAGAACCGGAACTATCTGGCTGCCGCAAAATATTTTGACAATGAGAAATTATTTTTTCCCATGAAGGAAAATATGGATACACTCGGCGACATGCATGCGAACCAGCATATTCCGCAAATGATCGGCGCGTTAAAACTATTTGAGGCGGAAGGCGAGAAAGCCTATTATGAGGCAGTCAAAAATTTCTGGCATATGGTTACGGAAGACCATGCTTATCAAATCGGCGGCGTCGGCGAAACGGAAATGTTCAAGGAGCCCGGCAGGATTGCCGCATATTTAACGGATAAAACCGCGGAGACCTGCGCCAGCTACAATATGTTAAAGCTGACCAAAGAGCTGTACGGTTTTGAACCTAAAAAGGAATACATGAACTATTATGAGAGAACCCTTTACAATCACATTCTGGCCACGGAAAACAGCAAGCGGGCGGAAGGGGGAAGCACCTATTTCATGCCTTTGGCCCCGGGTTCATGCAAGAAATTCGATACCCATGAAAATACGTGCTGTCATGGCACCGGTTTAGAAAACCATTTCAAATATCAGGAAAGCATTTATTTCCATGACCAGGACAACTTGTTCGTCAATCTGTATATACCGTCCGCTTTGTCGTGGAAAGAGAAAGGTGTTACCGTTACCCAAAAAAGGATTAGAGGCGAAAATGGTGAAACGGTACAGTTTTATATTAATGGCGGGAAAGAAGAATTCAGCATTCGTTTTAGAATTCCCGAATGGGCGGAGAGCTCCATCGCCGTTAAGATCAATGATGTTCTAATTACTCCAGACATTGTGGATGGGTATATTCAAATTAAACAAACATGGGAACGCGATCAAGTAGAACTTATCATACCTTTTGGTTTAAGATTGGAAAGTACGCCGGATGATAACCGAATCAAAAGCGTATTCTACGGGCCTTATGCTTTGGCGGCAATCCATGAAGGTGAGGATTTCATTACATGGCCTTTCGGCGAAGAACAATTCGTGCAACGCATGAGAACAGCAGAAGGGGACTTAAATTTCTCCCTGAATGGCATACGTTTTGCTCCACTGTATCAAATCCAAGATCAGCGATATCATATGTATTTTAAGTTCACGGAGTAAACGTTTATCCGGAAATCCGTAGAGCCAAGACTTCCGAAGCGAAGTTTTGGCTCTATTTTTGCATTGAAGGAGACTAGAAGCCCCTGCTCTCCATTTGGCAGAAAGGCGAAATTGCATGGTTTACAACCGCTTGTTTGGTGTTTATTAACAACCCCAAAAGTCTTATTACGAGGGGGCAGGCTGCTTGACGAATTGTGGGACGCGGCGGGAGTCCTTGCATTTTTCAATTTGTGGTGGTACCATTACCGCAGAGCCTATGATAGTATTGGTCGGATCGTGGTAGGATTTTGGCGGGAAACAGTCTATAACAAAACTACTATTACTGATCGCAAACGTAAAATGTTGTCATGGGAGACAATTCAATAAGCAGCATCCTTCGGGGCAGGGTGAAATTCCCTACCGACGGTGATGGCGCCAGAAGCATGAAGATGGACGGCGCACAAGTCCGTGACCTGTATACAGCACTTGGAGTTGTATATGGCTGAGCCGGTGAGATTCCGGGACCGACAGTATAGTCTGGATGGGAGAAGGAGACGCATCAACGAAGCACATCGTTTTTTTTGTATATGTGTAGTTAAGTTGAAGTGTAGATTATTGCTGGAAAGTTCTGTTTTTCACATAGTGGAAAAGGGACATTCCTGACGATAGTTTATTTGCGTACACTCACTCTCAACCCTGCCGGATGCCGGCAGGTTTTTTTGTGCTATTACACATGAACGAAGGAGGTGGAAATGTGATCGGACTGAATGACGAGTACTATATGGAGCTGGCGATTCAAATGGCCGAGCGGACGCAAGGACAAACAGGCGTTAATCCCGTCGTCGGCGCTGTGGTCGTCAAGGATGGGGCAGTGATAGGTATGGGAGCGCATCTGCAGCGAGGAACGCCTCATGCTGAGGTGCACGCGTTGAATATGGCTGGGAGTGCAGCTGCTGGCAGCACAGTATATGTCACGCTGGAGCCCTGCAGTCATCATGGATTGACCCCACCCTGTGCTGAGCGACTTGTCCACGGACAGGTAGCTCGTGTGGTTGTTGCTTGTGAGGATCCCAACCCGCAGGTTGCCGGCCGGGGAATTAAGCTCCTTGAAGAGGCAGGCATTACGGTCGAGGTAGGTGTTCTGAAGGAACGCGCGATCAAGCTGAACCGTTTCTTTAACAAATTCATTACTACGGGCATGCCCTATGTGACAGTTAAGACAGCCTGCACCTTGGACGGCAAGATTGCTTCTCGAAGCGGGGACAGCAAATGGATCAGCAATGAAGCAGCGAGAGCGTTAGTGCATACCATGCGGCACCGTCATCAGGCTATTATGGTAGGCGCAGGGACGGTGGCGGCGGATGATCCGCAGTTAACGACCCGACTGGAGGTTCCGGGTATTCAGCCGATCCGGATTATCGCTGACTCCAAGCTGTCTATGCCTTCAGAGAGCCGTGTATTAAATGACGGTCTTGCCCACACCATAGTGCTGACGACTGAAGAAGCCGATCAAGCTCGCGTGAAGGTGCTGCAGGACCGGGAGATTGAGGTTCTGATCTGCGGAGCAGGTCCTCGGGTTGATCTGAACCTAGCCTTGAAGCAATTGGGAGCACGGGGGATCTCTTCGATCCTGGTGGAGGGAGGCGGTCGCCTCAACGGCTCGCTATTGGAGCTGGGCCTGGTGGATGAGATGATTCTATTCCTCGCGCCGAAGCTGATTGGGGGATTTCAAGCGCCGGGGGCGTTCACCTTTGCGGGCTGGGATCGCATGGAGGATGGTATCCGGCTCAAGGATCTTGAGGTGGAAATGATCGGCGGCGACAACATTTGCGTAAGAGGGATCCCTGAGCGAAAGGAGGAGAACCGTGTTTACGGGACTGGTTGAAGAAGTAGGAACGATGAAGAGTATTGGGCGCAAGGGGGAAGCGATGCTTCTGGGAATTTCAGGAACGGTTGTGACTGAAGGGTTGAAGCTCGGCGACAGTATTGCGGTAAACGGGGTATGCCTCACGGCCGTCTCTTTTGATAAGGGACACTTCACCGTGGATGTGATGCCGCAGACCTATCGTCATTCCAATCTGAAGGAGCTAAGACCGGGCAGTCCGGTGAATCTGGAACGTGCCATGGCGGCAAACGGACGCTTCGGCGGACATATTGTCCAGGGCCATGTTGATGGAACTGGAAAGATTACCCGAATCCAGCGGGACCAGAATGCGGTGATCTACGAAATTGCGCCTCTTGATGAAAGTATATTCAGATATATTATCCCTCAAGGCTCAATAGCAATCGACGGTATCAGCCTAACGGTCACTATGGTTGAGCATGGCGGGTTTGGAGTGTCGATCATTCCGCATACGCTGGCTGAGACGGCGCTTGTCCATAAACGGGAGGGCGATACGGTAAATCTGGAATGCGACTGTATCGGTAAATATGTAGAGCATTTACTTAAGTACGGCAGAATGAACGGAAGCGGCGGTGCCCCTGATCGCCGAACCGAATCGGCCATTGATATGTCCTTTTTGAATTCTCATGGATTTGTATAAGTCGAGATCAAGAATGGATTGGAAGGAGATGCAGAGATGAGTGATATACAGCTGGACCGAGTTGAGGAAGCGATCTACGAGCTAATGCGCGGAAAGGTCATCATTGTGGTGGACGACGAGGACCGGGAAAATGAGGGGGATTTTGTCGCACTTGCCGAAAAGGCAACCCCCGAGGTAATCAATTTCATGATCACTGAAGGCCGGGGATTAGTCTGCTTGCCGATTACGGCAGAGCGCGCAGAGGAACTGGAGCTTCAGCCGATGGTAGCACAGAATACGGATTATCATGGGACCGCATTTACGGTGTCGATAGACCATAAGGACACGACTACCGGGATCTCGGCGCATGAACGTGCTATGACGGTCAAGCAGCTTATGAACCCTGAGACTAAAGCGGCAGACTTCCGGAGACCGGGGCATATGTTCCCGCTGATCGCCAAGAAGGGCGGCGTGTTGCGTAGAGCGGGTCATACCGAAGCGGCTGTCGATCTGGCCAGAATGTGCGGCTCCTACCCGGCAGGTGTTATCTGCGAGGTTATCAAGCCGGATGGGAGTATGGCCAGGTTGCCGGACCTGGTAGAGATTGCGAACAAGTTCGACCTGAAGCTGATCAGTGTCAAGGACCTGATTCATTACCGGAACGAGAAGGAGAAGCTCGTTACCCGGGAGGTCGAGGTTCGGATGCCTACGGATTACGGTGAATTCAGAGCGGTAGCTTATACGAATGAAGTAGATAGCAAGGAGCATGTTGCCTTAGTAAAAGGCGATGTTAGCGGTGAAGAACCGGTGCTGGTGCGCGTTCATTCGGAATGCTTGACCGGTGACGTATTCCATTCGCACCGCTGTGACTGCGGCCCGCAGTTTGAAGCGGCCCTTCGTCAGATTGAGCAGGAAGGAAGAGGCGTGCTGCTCTATATGCGTCAGGAAGGCCGGGGAATTGGCCTGGTCAACAAATTAAAGGCCTATAAGCTGCAGGAGCAGGGACTGGATACGGTCGATGCTAATCTGAAGCTCGGATTCCCTGCGGATCTTCGGGATTATGGAATCGGTGCGCAGATTCTTAAAGATCTTGGGATTACGAATATCCGCCTGTTGACCAACAATCCCCGGAAGATTACCGGACTGGAAGGATACGGCCTGCAGGTGGTTGAGCGGGTTCCCCTGCAAATTCAGGAGAACAAAGACAATACGGGCTACCTGCATACTAAGCAGCTTAAGCTGGGGCATCTGCTGAAATTTGATGATCTGGAGCAAGACGAATCTGCAAATAACTAATACGAATTGAAGAAGGGATGAGTTCTCAATGACACAAATGCAAGTATTCGAAGGAAATCTGGTATCGAACGGACTTAAATATGCTATCGTAGTGGGAAGATTTAATGAGTTTATTACCAGCAAGCTGCTTAGCGGAGCGCTGGATGCATTGAAGCGCCATGGGGTAAAGGATGAGGAAATGAGTGTAGTATGGGTGCCTGGAGCCTTTGAAATCCCGTTTGCTGCCCAGAAGCTTGCCGAGAGCGGCAAATATGATGCGGTTATTACGCTGGGAACCGTAATCCGGGGTTCAACCTCGCATTATGATTATGTCTGCAATGAGGTTGCCAAGGGTGTGGCGGCAATCGGTCTGAAGACAGGCGTTCCGACGATCTTTGGCGTCGTGACCACCGAGAACATTGAACAGGCCATTGAACGTGCCGGGACGAAGGCCGGGAACAAGGGCTGGGATGCAGCCACGGCGGCGATTGAAATGGCAAACTTGACGAATCAGCTAAAATAATGCTTATTAAAGTAGTACCCATGTAATTTTGGGTACTACTTTTTATTTGTTTAATGTTATAATTTATGGATGCAGACAAGCTCACAAGGTTGGAGGAAGTTCATTGACGACGGTATTATATAAACTGGAAACTTTCGAAGGACCACTTGATTTGCTGCTGCATCTGATTGATAAAGCGGAAATCGACATCCATCAAATCTCTATTAGCGAGATTACTGATCAATACCTTGAATATCTACATAATTTGCAGGAGCTCGAACTGGAAGTGACGAGTGAATTTTTGGTGATGGCAGCTTCGCTGTTGTCGATCAAGAGCAAGCAGCTGCTTCCCAAGCCACCTGTCATCGAATTTGACGATGATTACGAGTATCTGGAGGATGAGGATCCAAGGGATGAGCTGATCCGTCAACTGATAGAGTACCGTAAATATAAGGGAATTGCCGAGCATTTACACGAACGTGAATGGGAGCGCAGCCTGATTTTTTCCAAGGAGCCTGAGGATCTTTCTCCATTCCTGCCGGAGATCGAGGAGAACCCGGTGAAGGGTCTGCATGCGTCCGACTTAATTGCTATGTTCCAGAAGGCCATCCGGAAGTCGATGAAGCGCAATGTCGTGGCAAGGATTCATCGGGATGAAATCTCGGTCAAGGACCGGATTAAGGAAATAGTGAATGCACTGGAAGATGTGGGGATCGGCGGAAGGCTGCTGTTCTCCAAGCTGCTGCATGAGGAAATGTATCGGCATGAGATCGTCGTTACCTTTCTCGCGGTGCTGGAGCTTATGAAGATGAAGCGAATTGTATGTTATCAGAACAAGTTGTTCGATGATATTGTCATGGAGTGGAGAGGGGAAGTCAAGGCAGATGAATTTTCAGGACTTGAAATCGATTATTGAAGGCTTGCTGTTTCTTGCGGGAGAGGAAGGCCTCAGTATCAAGCAGCTTGCGGAGGTTACGGAGCAGCGTCAAGAATTAATCACCGACGCGCTCACAGATATGAAGTCATCGTTCGAGCGTGAAGGAAGAGGGATTCAAATCCTGCAGATAGCGGGCAATTACCAGCTCGCGACCTTGCCGCAGCATGCGCACTATTTTGAGAGACTGGCTTATTCGCCCTCCCGTTCGACCTTGTCCCAAGCAGCACTGGAGACCCTATCCATCATTGCCTACCGTCAGCCGATTACACGAATTGAGGTTGAAGAAATCCGCGGTGTGAAATCGGAACGGGCCATTCATACCTTGGTCAACAAAGATCTCATTGAAGAGGTAGGGCGGGCGGAAGCCATCGGCAGACCGATCTTGTATGGCACGACAAAAGCCTTCCTTGATTATTTCGGACTGGCGAGTCTGAAGGATTTGCCGGACTTGTCCGATTTTGAGACTACCGACCAGCTGGAAGAGGAGACACAGTTATTGTTTCAGAGACTTGAGGAGCAGCAGTTGACCATTGACGATGTGGACAAGCCTGGTGGTGAAGGATGAGATTTTGCGGCTTTGTATGGAAAATCAGTTTAATAGAGGGTGTACCAAAAGTGATCATTAAGATGAACTGAGGTGCAGCCTCTTTCATTTCGTTAAACAAAAAGAAAAGAAACCGCTCTTTGGAAAATGGAGGTACCACCCAACCCTAAACAAAAAGGAGACGGTTTCTTTGTACATTTGATCTAAGGGAAGAAGTCCTTGGTCTTACGGACATTATGTCTCCTTACGGTCCGCCATTGGAGGAGCCAGAATTGTAACGGACATTTTGGCTGCTAAGAGAATAGAATCGAGTGAACCAGAGTCGTTTGAGCGTCCTAAGCGCCCGAAATGTCCGTTAACCCTTCGAATCATGAGAACAAGTCTGCTAAGAAGCTAGAATGTCCGTTAGAGTTTAAAATATCCGGCAGCGAGCAGCAGATGGTATTAGCTGACGTTGCCTTCTTTTGAACAGCGATGCGGGCTCACTGCATTATTGCTCTGCTTTCTTTATATTCGCGCGGCGACAAGCCTTCTTGCTTCTTGAATACTTTGCTGAAGTATTTCACATCGCGGAAGCCGACCAACTCCGCCACATCCTGAAGCTTTAAATGCGGGTTGGACATCAGCAATTTAGCCTTGTCGATCCGGTATTTGGCTAAATAATCAGAAAAGTTAATCCCAAAGGTTTGCTTGAATTTTCGGGACACATATTCTCTGCTGACATAGAACTGAGCGGCAATATCTTGAAGCGCGATATTGGATTGATAATTCTGCTCTATATAATGCACGATCTCCGAGATCGTATCTTTGTCGCGGGTCAAGTGCCGGCTGAACAGCCTGGATAACCCGGCAAGTACGCCGACTGTCCAATCGATCCAGGCATACTTTGAGAAGGTGTAGTTCTCCGGCAGCGGGGCATCTGTGTCTCCCGTGTCTTCATTTTCGTATTCCGAATCGGCAAGCAGGCTGTCCGCCTGATGACCCAGCACATCTTGAATGGTTCTTGCCCGGAAGGCCATGACCTCGTTTTTCCAGGCGGTGAGTAATTCAGGAGTAATGACCCCAAGGCGCAGCTGCTCGTCGAACCATTTACTTGCGGCGAGCGTTATTCGGTCGTCATCCGCGCTCTGAACGGCCAGCTTCCATTCTTCTTGAAGCTTTCCAAGAGAATGGCGGCCAAAAGCCGAGTTTGATTGATGCTGGATTTCCGCCCGATGCATGTATTCATCAGGCCTGAGCAGATTTCTCCTGCGCAAGGCCAGGCCAGCTTCGGTGTATTGCTTCGGCAGGCTGTGCGGCAATGGCCCAGCAGAGCCAGCTCCAAAGTGAAGCCTGCGCTGCAATGTGACGAACAGTCCCTGATTGATCTGCTCGATCAGTTCTGCGATGTTTCTGTCTGAAGACCATACGAGAAGCACTATTTCCTGCGGCCCGCCCAGATGCTTGAACGCGATTCCCTGGCGGTGAGCAAGCAAGAACTCATTGCAAATATTGATAAAAGCGAAAAGAAGAAGCTCGCCGTTATGGCCGAATTTTTGCTGGAGCAGAGAGTCGCCGGGATCAATCCGGGCAATCAGCAAGCAGGCCTCCTCCAACCCGGTCGGGATGAGGCCTTCCTTACGCAATTTCCCCAGTGCGCCTTCCGCCGATCCCGGATCGTCGATCAGCGAAGACAAGAGCTTCTCATCATAAAGCGGCTTGAATTCGTTCAACCGGATGTTCAGCAGCTGCTGGTCTGCCCGCTCGGCCTCCTCAAGGCGCCACCCATCAACGGCTTTGCGAACGGCAGTATTGATCGCTTCTGGATCAATTGGCTTCAAAATATAATCGACTCCGCCATGACGAACGGCGCTCCGCACAAAATCAAAATCATCATGCCCGCTGACGACAATGAATTTGGTATTGCTGGCGTGCTCATAGACCCATGCCATCAGTTCGAGGCCATGCCCCGACCCCATCATCATATCCATAATGACAAGCTGGGGACGGAATTGCTTGATAATTTCGATAGCCTCATTTCCTCCATTGGCTTCCCTAACCTCACGAATGCCGTGCTTATCCCAATCCACCAGCAATTGCACGGCCTTCCGGACCCGGGCTTCATCGTCGACAATTAGTGCTCTCATGTGTTCACTCTCCAAATATCCGATATCAAACAGGTAATTTCAGTATAATCCGGACTCCGACAGGTTCCAAATTCTCGAGCTCCAGCGAAGCGGCTTCTCCGTACACCAACCGGAGCCGGGCAAGCACATTATGAAGCCCGATCGTTGCAGGAATAAGCTCATTACGGACCGACTCGTCAGCTTCCGTATCCGCATCGAATTCGGCTTCCGCTTGCCGCTGCAGCTCTAGTGACAACCCTTCCAGCTGTCCGGGCGGGATGCTGGCTCCGTTATTTTCGATCACGATAAAGACAAAGCTCTTATCCTGTGACGCTTGAAGTCGTATCCGGCCGTCTGTCTCCGTAACGCTCAGCCCATGCTTGAAGTAGTTCTCCATAATAGGCTGGAGAATCAGCTTGGGAACCTTAAGGTGGAGCAGATGATCGGGAACCTCGCTTGTATAGGAAAAGCGGTTCTCGAACCGCTCCTTCTGCAGCTCCATGTAGGCCTTAACATGCTCCAATTCATCCTTTAAGGTTACGGTCGAATCGCTATTGTGCATGCTGTAATGCATCATTTTGGCAAGCGCAGAAATCAGCGTATAGATTTGGGGAACCTTCAATTCTAGCGCCAGCGTACCGATTATTTGCAGCGTATTATTGAGAAAATGCGGATTGATTTGTGCCTGCAATGCTTTCAACTGACTGGTCTTGCTGGATAATTCCAGCTTATATTCACGAAGGATCAAATCATTGATGGTCTCCATCATCGTTCGGAACCGTTTGGTCAGCATACCGATTTCGTCTTTGCCAGCGGGGAGCACGGCGACATTCAGATTGCCGGTCTTTACCTCGTTCATATAATCGGCCAGACGCTTGATCGGGGCGGTCACTCGAATGGAGATCAGCACGGTTGCAGCGATAATAACCAACAGGGCAAGACCGAACATGATCAGGTTGATCATGACCGACCGGTTAGCCTCTTGCAGCAGGTGTTTTTCGGGAATCTCCTTGATGATTAGCCAGTCGGCGTTCTCCTGATTGATCCGCTGATACACAAACATGGAGTGATTGATCTCGAAGCTCCCTTGCTCGTTTTGGCTAAAGGCTTCAAGCTGCTCGTCATACCAGTCTTCATTCATGGCTTGGCCGATCATTTCCTCCTGCCCGGAGTAAATGATATTGCCAACCGTATCGGTTACGTAGAGTCTCTCCTGCCTGCTGTCGTACAACTGTTCGGCAATATCCTGCAGTGACGAGAGCTTGACGTCAATGGACAGAAAGCCAAGCGGCTCATTCGATGGTATTCGCTCGATTCGTCGATGTAGCGTAAACACCTGCTCGTGCTTAATTTCAGGTATAGGCGAAGTCAATCCATAAAAATGGCTCTCATGAGTGGACTGGAGAAATACGGATTGGCCTTCGGGTGGAACTGCATCCGCATAAGGCGCAGCTCCTTGCCAGCGCTTGGGAGTCGTCTGCGTCATGAGCGTCGCTTGGCGGTCCTTGACTCCGAACAGATAAACCTGAAAGATGTCGGGCATTGATTTATAAATGGAGTTCAGGGAAGCGTAAATAGTGCTGTTTGCTGCAACATCATCATGACCGGCATTTAACACACGGTATAACTCCGAATCCGAATATGCAGTCAAAGAGATCCGATTCAACTCCTCAAGCAGCCCGGCAATGTTTCGGTAGCCCTGGTACAGCAAATTCTTGTTCTGTTCCACGGTCCGCTCTTTCACGGATTGGGTGGTGAGAGAATAGCTGATGAACATCCCTGCCCCCAAGCTAAGAATGATAGGGAGAATCAAAAATACAATCAGTTTGGTTCGTATACTGTTCCAGTTCATCAAGACACATCCGATCAATATTTTACACCTCAGTGATCACTTTCGTAGGTGTATGAAAGCTAAGATAAACTACATAATAGCATTACAGGAGTGTTTCAACAAAGAGAGATAGAGAGGAGGGGCAGCTTTGCGTACAAAAAGATTATCGCAATTCGGGCAGCAGCTGTTTTTCGTCGGCCCGGCATTTGCATTTTTTGCTCTAGTAATGATCATTCCATTCCTGATGGGGATGTACTACTCCTTCACAGATTGGGACGGGGTATCGGGACAGGTCAGCTGGGTCGGATTCGCGAATTTTACGAAAATGTTTGCCAATGACCCTGACTTTTGGACCTCGTTCTGGTTCACAGTCAGATTTACACTGTTGGGCGTCATTCTGGTGAACGCAGTAGGCTTCTTTTTGGCCTATTTCTTGACCAAGCCCTTGAAAACGCGCAACTTGCTTCGAACCATCTTTTTTATGCCTAACGTGATCGGAGGCCTGCTGCTCGGGTTTATCTGGCAGTTCATTTTCATTAAAGGCTTCGCGGCGCTGGGCGATGTGACCGGCTGGTCGTTCTTCCAACTACCTTGGCTCGGTGACGCGACCACCGGATATTGGGCGATCGTGCTCGTATTTGTGTGGCAGTATTCCGGTTACCTGATGGTCGTGTACATCGCATCATTGAGCAATGTGCCGAAAGAGGTGCTTGAGGCAGCCGAGATTGATGGCGCGAACCGCTTCCAGGTTCTGAAGAGCATTATTGCTCCGTTAATTATGCCTGCGGTTACCGTCTGCCTATTCCTGGCGATCTCCTGGTCGTTCAAGATGTTCGACCTGAACTTGTCGCTGACGAAAGGCGGACCGTTTAAATCAACGGAGTCGGTGGCGCTCAATATTTATAATGAGGCGTTCCTAAATAACCGTTATGGGTATGGAACAGCCAAAGCACTGTTGTTCTTCGTAATCGTCGCAGGCATTTCGCTCCTTCAGGTCTGGTTTACGAAGAGTAAGGAGGTGGAGGCCTGATGGAATCCAAACAGCGCGGAAGAAACGGGTTTACCGAGGTAATGATGGCGCTAGTCGCGCTGATCTTCCTTGCTCCCTTCTATTTTTTGTTCGCTAATTCCGTGAAGACTTTCGGCGAAATCTTGACCAATGCAGCCAGCTGGCCCGAGAAATTCAATTGGAGCAACTATTCGAAGGCATGGGAGCTGGCCAGATTTTCCGAGGCATTCCAAAATTCCGTAATTATTACGGTCGTTAGCGTTATCTTGATTACATTGTTTAGCGCGATGGCCGCTTACCGGATGGTTCGCTCCAATTCCAAGTTTAACCGGATCCTGCTGCTGCTCTTCGTTGCAGCGATGGTCGTTCCGTTCCAGACGATCATGATTCCGGTCCTGAAGGTCGTCAATACACTTGGCGTCAATAACAGCATATGGGGCTTGCTGCTGACCAATCTTGGACTAAGCTTGCCGCTGGCGGTGTTCCTGTTCCATGGATTCGTCAAATCCGTACCGCTGGAAATTGAAGAAGCAGCAACGGTGGACGGCTGCAATCCGATTACCGTTTTCTTTAGAATCGTATTGCCATTACTGAAGCCAATGATGATGACGATCATTGTATTGAATGCGCTGGCGATCTGGAACGATTATTTGCTTCCGTCCCTGATTCTGCAAAAGCCGGAGCTGCGCACGATTCCGCTGGCTACGTATTCATTCTTCGGGCAATACACAAAACAATGGGACATGGCGCTTCCAGCGCTGGCGATCGGGATCTTGCCGATCATTGCATTCTATCTGTTGCTTCAACGTTACATTGTAGAGGGAATTGCGGCAGGCTCGGTAAAAGGTTGACGCCGGGCCTGGCGTTCCAAATATAGTACTTACTAATACAGATTGCGGGGGAAAAAGATGAAGAAAAGTTCATGGATGATCGTCTCGGTTCTGCTGATCATGAGCATGCTGCTCTCAGCATGCGGTGGAAACAACAATGCTGGAAATACCACCAATGGGAATGCCCAAAATGGAAGCGCTCCATCAACAGGAGAGACCAAAACGGTAAAGATATTCCAATTTAAAACCGAAATCGTGGAAGGCCTTAATGAACTGAAGGTCGAGTTCGAAAAAGAATACCCGGACATCAAGCTGGATATCCAGACTGTTGGCGGCGGAGCCGATTATGCGGCTGCATTGAAGACGAAGTTCGCTTCCGGCGATGCGCCTGATATTTTCTCTAACGGCGGCTTTGCCGAACTGGATATGTGGCAGGATAAAATCGAAGATTTGTCCGACCAGCCTTGGGTTCAGGATCTGGTACCGCTTGCTGCCGAACCGATGACCAAAGACGGTAAAGTATACGGTATGCCTATGAATCTGGAAGGAATCGGGTATATCTATAACAAGGATCTGTTCGAAAAGGCAGGGATCACGGAAACGCCGAAGACGATCGCCGAGCTGGAAGACGCTGCGAAGAAACTGCAAGCCATCGACGTAACGCCGTTCGGTAACGCATATCAGGAATGGTGGCTGCTCGGCAACCAAGGCATCAGCGTGGCCTTTGCAAGACAGGACAACGTAGATGAGTTCATTAAGGGATTGAACGAAGGTACTGCGACGATTGCTGGAAACGAGCACTTCAAGAATTGGAGCGATCTGCTCAAGCTGACGGTTCAATATGGTCAAAAGAATCCCTTGACTACCGATGCCAACACTCACTTGGCCATGTTTGCAAGCGGCGAAGTGGCCATGATGCAGGAAGGCAACTGGGCACAGACATTGGTGGACAACATAACACCGGATATGAACATCGGCATGTTCCCAATGCCAATCGACAATGACGCTGAGAAGAATGATAAGCTTACCGTGGGAATTCCGGCTAACCTGGTAGTCAACAAGGAGTCCGCTTCCAAGGAAGAAGCAAAAACCTTCTTGAACTGGCTGGTTACAAGCGATCTGGGTAAAGAATACATCTCTAAGAAGTGGAAGTTCATCCCGGCCTTGACGACAATTCCGGCTACTTCCGAGGATATCGGTATGCTAGGAGCGGACGTGAAGAAATATGTGGATGAGAATAAGGTCTACGGATTGCAATCCTCCAAGTTCCCTGATGGGGTAACGCAAGAATTTGCGAGCGTAATCCAGCAATTGATTGCAGATAAGGTAGATGTGGAAGGCTGGATGAGCAATATGCAAGCAGCCTGGGATAAATTGAAGAAGTAAAAGTTGAATGGCAACAGGGCTCTCCCATCTCGCGGGAAGCCCTGTTTTTTTGTATTCATTAGAGGGCGCGTTAGAGGGGCAACGTGTGAAGAGTTGCTATGATCGCTGTTGTTCGCGGATTTCTATGATTGGACTAAGTTCTAACAATGGAGAAATCCGCTCACAAAGGCGAACGCTCCGCTTCTTCACAACCCTTCACACTTATGCCCTGACAACTTTGCCCTTGCAGTTTAACTACAAATTTGCACATGGCTGCGCATCACAGGCTGCACGGCACTGTGCTCGCAGCCTGTGATGCACAGCAAGTAGAACATAGTGCGCCTGGAATGCTCAGGCACAGTACGAAACTTTGATTGTCCGACTGGCATTTCCAGTCTTACTCCGAACTTCACTCGCCATATTTTATTTGATCAGCCTCGTTTGGTCATGCTCCAGTGAAATTTCTACCTTTAATTCTTCAATCGGAGCTTTAACCTACTTCTATGTAAGTTGAACTATAAAAGCTACGTAGAAAGGGCATAAGTGTGAAGTGATCTGTAGAAGCGAAAGCGTTCGCCTTTGTGATTGGATTCCTACCTTATAATATTTTCGTTGAATTAGAGGAATCCGCGAACAACAGCGATCGTAAGAACACTTCACACGTTGCCCCAGTACGTAAAATTTAGTAGTTCAACTTTACTCAAGGATGATTCCCTCCTGTTCATCAAACCGATCCTATGTTAGTTTGATTGTATCGATTTATTGGCTTTGAAGCCGGAAAAGCTAGGGGCAAATTTCATCTTTAACGGAGGGGTGATGGATTCCAGTGAAAAGACCGAGACGGTGGTTCACGCTCAGAAACCAAATTTTTGTCGGCTTTATGCTAGTTATGCTGTTCGTATTGGGGATCGCAAGCGTGCTCACCTACTCAAGCGTGTCGACGATGTTGAAGTCCAATGCCGAGAAGCACATCGGCCAGACGGCAATCCAGGCGAACGGGCGGCTTGATGCCTTGATTGCCCAAATCGATACGATCACGACTCAAATTGCTACGAACGATTATATTCAAGAGTTACTGCTCTCCGAAGTCGATGGGGCGGAGACGCCTTTCAGTGCGCGGCAATCCTTACTGTCGATCCTGGGAAGCTACCAATCCTACGTTTTGGGAATCAAAGCGCTTGAGCTATACAGCAACGACTATAGCCGGTTATTCCCATTGAATGATATCCCGCTTAACGACACTATTGATCAGGAATGGATCTTGGCGGCCGACCGGGGAAAAGGAGAGCTTGTCTGGCTGGGCATAGATCCCGGCGATCCGTCATCGGTGCTTGCGTTAAAAAGGGTAAGCCTCGTGGACCGGTGGTTTTCGTCGGGAGGCTTTCTTATGCTGCGCTTGGATAAAGCTTATTTTCAGTTTGATGAGCAAATCGGCGGGGAAGCGGGCGAATCCATCCTGCTCGTCGATACGAACCAGCAGCCCATTACGACAAATTTCAATCTGGATTCCGGACTGGATCTGGCGCAGCTGCTGGGTAACCAAGAGAAGAACATCTCGATTAACGGAAGCGATTACATCGAGGTGAAGCAATACTCGGAGACGACGGGCTGGACGCTTGTATTTTTTACGCCCGTGAGCTATGTTACGAATGGCATTTCCACCTTGCGAACGGCGATATTGGTGTCGGGAGCCATCGGCGTGCTGTTGTTCCTGATAATGTCGCTGATCCTGTCCACGACGATCACACGCCCGATTTTCAAATTAATCAAAGCGATGCGGGGGGCCAGATTCGGAGTTCTGCAGCCTAATCCGATGTTCTCGAATACGATGGAGATTAACGAATTGAACAATTCGTATAATCAGATGGTCGAAAATATGAATGAATTGATACGGGTAGTCTACGAAAAAGAGATTCTGCAGAGCCGGACTGAATTGAAGGCGCTTCAGGCCCAGATCAATCCGCACTTTTTGTTTAATACGCTGGAAGCTTTTTATTGGTCGCTTGAGGAAAAGGGGGAAGAGGAGCTTGCGAATCTTGTGGTCTCCATGTCCAGCCTGTTCAGATACACGATCAGTACCCCGAATCAGGATGAATGGGTGACGATCGAAGATGAGCTGGCTCATATCCGGAGATACTTGCAGCTGATGGATATCCGGCTGGCGGATAGGTTAACCTGGTCGATCGACGCTTCTGAATTTAAACACCTCAAAATTCCAAAGCTGCTGATTCAGCCGCTTGTGGAAAATGCAATCAGGCATGGGGTGGAAAATATGGAGGGTCCGGGAAAGGTTACAATCAGCGTCGAAGCTGCAAATCGTGATGGTTACGTCAGAATCACCGTCCGCGACAACGGACCGGGCATGGATGAGGATACTCTGCGAGATCTGTGGCAGGCGATGGAAGGGGGCAAAGTAGTGTCTTCCAAAGGAACGGGCGTCGGGGTTGTCAATGTAAGGCAGCGTCTGCGTCTGTATTATGATAGCGTATCCGGCGGGAGACACGAACTCGAAGTGATAAGCAGGCCGGGAGAAGGCACAAGCGTTAGCTTTGAGATTCCAAGCGAATATGGAGGACCGCTATGATTGAGAACCGGACGATACTGATCGTAGAAGATGAGATCCGTACAAGACAAGGGTTTTTAAAGACACTGGAGGCCTGGTCTGCCGGGCGGTACCGGATTGAGTGCGCGGAGAGCGGCCAGGCGGCATTGCTGTGGCTGGAGCATCATCCTGCCCATTTACTGGTTACCGATATTCGAATGCCGGGCATGACCGGACTCGAACTGATCGAAATGCAGCAACGGCACAAGCATTGCAATCCGGTTGCGATCGTTATTTCGGGTTATGCCGAATTCGAATATGCCCAAAGGGCGATGCAGCTTGGCGTGGTCAATTATTTGCTCAAGCCCGTGGACAAGCACCAACTGGTACAGGCGGTCGAGCAAGCCTTGATGATCGAGGACAGCCGCTATCGCATCGAGACGATGGAGAAGCTCATTGATCCGCATCTGCTGGATACGAAGACAACCCGCGTCAACTACAATCCGCTTATCCGGGATGCGCTCGTATTTCTGGACGAGCATTTTCATGAGCCGATTACGATGCGGCAAGTGGCGGATAGGCTGCATCTGAATCCCAGCTACTTCAGCGTATTGTTCAAGGAACAGACCGAATTGACCTTTAGCGAGTATGTCAGCCGGCTGCGTATGCAGCGGGCCAAGGAGCTGCTGCTTCACAGCGGATTATCCATCGCTCAGATTGCCGAACGCGTGGGCTATCAAACCGACAAATATTTTATTAAAGTATTCAAAACCTATGAGGGGTTGAGCCCAAGCAAATACCGAAGCCAAAAAAAGTAGGATTATAACTAATAAAAGTGAACTTTTGAAAGCGCAATCAGGATGATACAGTTGGTTTAAAGCGTTTTCATAAAAACGCGAATTGATGGGGGATGTAATAGGTGACGGTAAAGAAAACGACATCGATCCTTTTGATTGCGCTATCGATCATGCTTGTGCTTGGAGGCTGCAGCCATCCGGAAGAACGCGCCGGAGCCCTGGAAGTCAGGCACGGGGATACGGATAAAGTAACGATCAAGATGATGCATTTGTGGCCGCAGGACGTATCTGCCCAGCAGTATAAGCTTGTTAACGAGATCATTGATCAATATCAAACCCAGCATCCGCATGTTACGATTCAGCAGGAAGTGCTGGAGAACGAGCAATACAAGAACAAGCTGAAGATTCTGTCTGCATCTAACGAGCTTCCTGACGTAGGAGTCACCTGGGCGGCCGGATTCATGGATCCTTATGTCAAAGGGGAGCTGTTTGCACCGCTGGATGATTTGCTGAGCGGAGGTCTGAAGGATAAATTCTTCCCGGGGACGACCGATGCCTACGCTGTGGACGGGAAGACGTACGGCTTGCCGATTGAGCTGAATATTTCGCCGGTTTATTATAACAAGGCTATCTTCGAGAAGTACAATCTGGAGGTGCCGCAAACTTATGATCAATTTTTGAGCATCGTAGAGAAATTATCCAGCAATGGGGTGACCCCGATTGCTTTGGGCAATAAGGACCGCTGGACCGGTTCATTGTGGTATATGTATCTGGCCGACCGTTTGGGCGGACTGGAGACCATGAAGAAGGCCATCGACCGTTCAGGCACGTTCGAAGATCCGGCGTTGATCCAAGCGGCTGCGGAGATTCAAAGGCTCGTAGATATGAATGCCTTCAACAAAGGATTCAACGGGCTGTCGAACGATGAGGGTAAATCTGAATTCATGAACGAAAAAACGGCCATGTACTTGACGGGAACCTGGGAAATTCCGAATTTTACATCCAATCCTGAAGTGCCTCAGCAATTTAAGGACAAGGTAGGCTTCTTTAAGTTTCCAACCTTGGACAGCGGCAAGGGAGATATCAACAGCTGGGTGGGCGGACCGGGCGTTGGTTTATTCATTGCCGAGAATTCCAAGGTAAAGGAAGAAGCAAAGGAGTTCGTTGAATATTTTATCGATAAGTGGGGGGCCAGCTCCGTAAGCACGGCAGGCGTTATTCCTGCGACCAAGGTAGACACCTCTTCGTCCGACCTGCCGCAAATATATATCGATCTGTTGGACGAATTAGGCAATGCCAGCAACCTGACGCTGTTTGCCGATGTGCAGATGAAGCCGAACGCCGCCCAGACGCATTTGAACATGATTCAGGCTTTATTCGGCAAAGCGATTACACCGGAGCAATTCGTCAAAGAGCATGAAGCCGCTCTGGAGAAAGGGTATTAAAAGTATTTGCTGCGGTTTGAAGAATCGTAGGTTCGCCTTGATTGGAATTAAATCTCACTGCAGGAGTCATACTAAGCCTAGATCACAATCTGATACAGGCTTGGAGGGCTTTCCGTGTCGCTATGGGACTGGCTCGGAGTCATCCTGATCGCATTACTGATGGTGCTATTTTTGGCGATGATCCTAGTCCTGAGGTCCACGATCACCATTCAAATGAAAGCCCGCAAGAGCAATCAGGATGAAACGATAAAGATCGAAGTTACCATGCTGTTCGGCATCATTCATTTTCACTATATCATTCCTCGGATGAGCTTCAGCAACCTGCGAACGGGATTGAAGGTAGAAAATGACCATGCCGATAATTTGTTTTCAGGTCATACGAACAGTGAAAAGCAGCATATTAACAAGGAGAAGATTGATCAGTGGAGTGAGCAGGTCAAACGGATGCTTCATTCCACAGAAGGGCTGTTTCCATGGTTGAAAACGACGTTAAAGAAGATGTCTTTTCAGCAGTTTGACTGGTCAACCAATGTGGCTTTGCCGGATGCAGCCGTAACAGCAACATTAACCGGCGCGCTCTGGGCCATCAAATCCACGTTAGTAGGCTGGCTTAGTCAACATATTTCCTTAAGGCAGCAGCCGAAGTTATTCGTTGTCCCCTTGTTCAATAGCCCGCCGATATTTACCACCGAATTGAGCTGCATAGCCAAAATTCGCTGCGGACATGCTATACATGCTGGACTGGTACTCATAGTTCGCGTGCTAAAAGTGAAAGGAGGAGTGAGAAAATGGCTGAACATCCTATTCAAGGGCTCATGAAAACAGCGATGGAGAACATCAAGGAAATGGTCGATGTGAATACGATCGTGGGTGAAGCAGTGCAGACGCCGGACGGAAGCAGTGTAATTCTTCCAATCAGCCGCGTCGGCTTCGGATTTGCTGCCGGAGGCAGCGACTTTCATCTGGATGAGAACCAGACAAGCAACAACGGAGAGGCGAAGCCCAGACCTTTCGGCGGGGGCAGCGGCGGCGGCGTATCCATCAATCCGATTGCCTTTCTGGTCGTGGGCCAAGAAGGCGTGCACATCGTTCCTTTAGATAATCAAACACACTTGTTCGAAAAATTGATCGACTCCGTGCCTTATGTAATGGACAAGATCGAATCCATGATCCCTGGCGGGAATCATGTGGTGGTTACGAATCAAAGGGCAGCAGAATCTGAAGCGCCTTTACTGTAATCGAACAAGCTGGTCCCTTTCCGGTGATTCGGGAGGGGATTTTTTTAAATCTATAGGCAGTCTGCTCTAAGGTCAAGAGAGCTTGGACATACTCTTCTTAAGAAGGACATATAATTCACTAGAACCGCTCGGAGGAATTGAAGATGAAGATCACTACGCAGCTAAGAAGAATCATCCAATATATCATCATTCTGGCGCTTGTCATTCCCCTGTGGGGGATGGCCGAGGGACCTATCCATGCTGCTCCTTCAACGAATGCTCAGGCGGCGGCCCTAATCGATGTGGAGTCGGGCAGAATATTGTTCAGTGCCCGCGGAGATGAGGAGCTTCCCATCGCAAGTCTGACGAAGATCATGACAGCTATTGTAGCGATTGAGCACGGGACGCTGAGCGATAGGGTAAAGGTCAGCAAACGCGCCTATGGCAAGGAAGGCTCGTCCATTTATCTTCATCTTGGGGAAGAGATGAGCCTGGAGAATCTGCTGTATGGATTAATGCTCAGGTCAGGGAATGATGCGGCTACCGCAATAGCGGAGCATGTAGGCGGCTCGGAAGAGGGCTTCGTTCTGCTGATGAACAAGAAGGCAGAGATGCTGGGATTGGAGCATTCGCAATTTCAGAATCCCCATGGACTTGATGCGAACGGACATTACTCCTCTGCTAACGATCTGGCCAAGCTGACGGCCTATGCCATGCATAATCCAGTATTCAAGGAGATTGTTCGCACCCCTTCACGTACAGCGCCCAATCCAAATGATCCCTGGGATTACAAATGGGACAATAAAAATAAAATGCTTCGTCTGTACGAAGGTGCGGATGGGGTGAAAACTGGATATACGAAAATTGCAAGACGCTGTCTGGTCAGCTCGGCTACCCGTAACGATCAACAGCTTGTAGCTGTAACGATCAATGACGGCGACGATTGGAATGACCATCGCAAGCTGCTCGATTACGGATTTGAACAATATCCGCAGCAGACACTAATTAAAGCAGGGCAGGCGGTTCAGAACGGATTGAAGGCTGGAATTACCTTTAGCTATCCTTTGAGCGCGGAAGAGGCGAAAATGGTTGAATTCCGGTTAAAGGAACAGGTGTCCAGCAGCAGGTTATTCGGTTATCGGGGAAAAATTCTGATCAGGCTGGGGGATCAGGAGATCGGGGTTGTGCCTGTATACGATGCAAGGGGGATTGTGGGAGATGGTTAATAAAATCTGGCTTGGCTTGATTTTAATCGGGTTTATATTCGCGGCGCTAAAAGGGGATATTCAGATCGTAACGAAAGCCGCTTTTGAAGGAGCAGCCACTGGAGTAACAGTATGCTTCGGATTGATCAGCGTGCTTGTATTCTGGATGGGAATCATGAAGCTTGCCGAGGATTCAGGACTGGTTCGGGCTATTTCCCGAGTGCTCGGACCGGTCGTAGCCTATTTGTTCCCGGATGTTCCGAAGAACCATCCTGCTATGGGTTATATTCTGTCCAACATGAGCGCTAATCTATTGGGACTCGGAAATGCGGCCACTCCCATGGGAATAAAAGCGATGCAGCAGCTGCAGGAGTTAAATCCGGACAAACAGTCCGCTTCTCCGGCAATGTGCACCCTGCTGGCGCTTAACACAGCAAGCATCACTTTGATTCCTACGACATTGATCGCCATCCGGTTAAATTTCCATTCAGCCAATCCCGCTGAAATTGTTGGCTCAACGCTGCTTGCGACGGCCATTGCGACCCTTGCCGCGATTGCTGCGGACCGTTGGTACAGAAAACGCTCCGCCTGGACCAAGCCGCCCGTGTCCCCTCCTTCAGAGGCATCCTATACACTGAAAGGGTGATAGATCTTGCTGGACTGGATCAATATACTCTCTGCCTGGGCGATTCCTGTAATGATAGCCTTTATTCCGCTTTATGCTTCTATTAAAAAAGTCCCGGTATATGAGTCGTTTGTTGATGGCGCTAAGGACGGCTTCTCCACGGCGGTCAGTATCATTCCCCATCTTGTCGGAATGATGGTAGCGATTAGCGTATTCCGCGCCTCCGGTGCCCTGGAGTTCTTTACAGGCTGGCTGTCGCCGCTGCTTGCGCGCCTGTCAGTTCCGTCCGAGGTGCTGCCGCTTGGCATTCTGCGCCCGCTGACAGGTACGGGATCATTGGCATTTACGACGGATTTGATCAAGACCTACGGACCTGATTCCATGATCGGAAGAATTGCTTCAACGATTCAAGGCAGCACAGACACCACGTTGTACGTATTGACGGTTTATTTCGGCGCAGTCGGTATTCGAAACGGGAGATATGCGCTTAAGGTCGGATTATTCTCCGATATCGTCGGCTTCATCGCCGCGATTGCCGTGTGCTTGCTGTTGTTTGGCTAAAATACATAACTGATGCGCTGCTATTGTGATTTTGACTTCCAATAGGTATCATGGGTATGAGGTGACCTATCAATTATGGAAGAAAGACTTCAGAAAATACTTGCAGGTGCGGGCGTGGCTTCGCGGCGCAAATGCGAGGAGCTGATTCTGGGCGGCAAGGTTCAGGTGAACGGCGAGACCGTCACGGCCTTGGGAACGAAGGCTGACCCGGACGTAGATGAAATTACAGTAGATGGCAAGGCAATCGGTACGGAGAAAAAGATGTATCTGGTATTTAATAAACCCAAAGGTGTTATTACCAGCGCTTCGGACCCGCAGGGCCGCAAAATTGTCACCGATTATTTGAAGGGGATTACCGAGCGGCTGTATCCGGTAGGCCGCCTGGATTATGATACGGAAGGTCTGCTTCTGCTGACCAATGACGGGGAGTTCGCTCATCTGCTGACTCACCCCAAGCATCATGTGGCCAAGACTTATTTGGCCACGGTTAAGGGAGTGCCGCATGGAAGCGAGCTGGACAAGCTGAAGAACGGCATCATGCTTGAAGATGGAATGACTGCACCTGCAGAGGTGGAGTATCATGACATTGATTCGGAGCAGAGGCATTCTACGATCTCCATCACGATTTATGAGGGGCGTAACCGTCAGGTTCGCAGAATGTTCGAGGCTATTAACCATCCGGTAACGAAGCTGAAGCGGATTTCATTCGGAGACCTGTTCCTGGGGAACATGAAGAGGGGATTGTTCCGCCACTTAACCAAGGATGAAGTAGAGAGCTTGGTGAAGCTTGCAAAGCAAGCGGGCAAATCATCCGCAGGGAGGTCTGCAATAAAATCACCGGCTGATTCGAGTATTAAAGCTGTAGAAGAATTTAAGCCGAAGCCGAAACCGAAACCTAGGCCGAACACAGAGCCAGCAACGAAGTCGGCAAATGCTCAGACCACGACGGCAAGATCTGCATCAGGGAAGCCTGCTTCAACCAAGGCGACCGCAAAACCAGCGTCGAAGCAAGCGGCAAGATCATCGTCAAGACCGACTTCCAAAGCGAAGCCGGCGGGAAGAGCCGGAGCAAATGGCTCGAGGAATCGTAAGGCTGGAGACTCTCGGCGGCGCAGAAAATAGTAAAAACTTAGAATTAACTTAAACATCTTATTGTTTTCTGTCCAAATACAGGAGATAATAAGGTGTTTTTTATTCATGACACACAATATTCAAAATTTCCCCATCTGAAAGTGTGTCGTTTTTCGTTATAATGTTCATAGGATATTCACGATTTGTCCATTGATTTTATGAAAAACATCATAGATAGGAGAGGAAGCGCATGGGGAAAGCCCGACGCCCTGTTCAGATTGTGATTTTATTATTCATTATTGTTCTGGGCGGATACGCAATCGGCTCAACGGTATTCGGCGATCACGAGGGAAGACCAACCCAAGGGAGCACATCTCCTGACTTTAAACTGCTTGGAATGGATGGAAGCGTTCACAGCCTGAAGGAGTACAGGGGGAAGTCTGTCGTCATTAACTTCTGGGCTACCTGGTGCACGTACTGCGTCAGCGAGATGCCTGCACTGCAAGCTCAATGGGAGAAGTGGCGGGATCAGGATGTAGTTATACTAGGCATCAATACAGGAGAAGACCGCTTGACAGTGGATCGCTTCGTTAAGCAGGTCGGTGTGGACTTCCCGATCCTGCTGGATTCGGAGAATGAAGCCGTCCAAAAATATGGAATTGTTCCGATGCCGACAACTTTTTTCGTCAATAAGAAGGGCAATATTGTCTCTATTCATGAGGGCGAGCTGGACTTGACGATGCTGGACGAGCAAATCGAAAAATTAATAGAGCCTTGATACGACAGGAGGAGCTAGGTATTGATCCAGAACACAAAATGCGAATGCGGTCACCAGAATCGGGTGGGAACCGTACTGTGTGAGGCTTGCGGCAAACCGTTGTACGATTCGGATCAATCGACCGAGCCGCTTGAGATGCGTTATGACGGTGTGGCCCGGCGTTCTCAAAAGAGCAATCCTAATTTTATTGACCGGATATGGAACTTCTTTTCCTCGGTCAAGGTTGCCGTCTATCTGATTATCATCACCTTGGTTGGGGCCATGTTCGGGACGATTTTTGAGCAGGAGAGCAATTTTGTCTATTTTGACCCGTCCACCTTCTATAAGCAGAAGTACGGGACGATCGGTGATATCTATTACAAGCTGGGCTTATCTCATACTTATGAATCCTGGTGGTTTGTAACACTGCTGGTCATGATCGGAGCTTCGCTCGTGATCTGCAGTCTGGACAGAGTTCTGCCGCTTTACAAGGCGCTTTCCAGGCAGAAAATACGTAAGCACCGGCAATTTCTGATCCGGCAGCGGGTTGTCTATGAAGGTCCTGTTGAGAATCTGACGGGAGACTGGATCTCCAGGGCGGTCACTTCCCTTAAGAAAAAAGGCTATAGGGTGAAGCATGATGAAGAGGCCCTGCTTGTCGAGAAACAACGGTTTAGCCGTTGGGGGCCTTATATCATTCATATCGGTCTTATCATCTTTTTGCTCGCGATCCTATTTCGGGGACTTCCAGGCTTGAATGTCGATAAGCACTATTGGTTCCCTGAAGGAGAGATCACGAAGATTCCGGACAGCAATCTTTATCTCAAGAATGAAGGATTTACCGTGGAGTATTATCCGGAGGAAGAGCTGCCGGAGAAATTCCGGGAATCGGGACGGGTTGTTCCCAAGCTGTTTGAAACAAAGGCTGTATTGTACCAATGCACGGCGGATTGTGACGATCCCTCGAAGGATCCATTACTGGAAGAGGTCAAGCGCCATGATATCCGTGTAAATGATCCGCTCAATTACAACGGGTTCAAGGTTTATCAGTTTGATTTCGATTTAACGCCGAAGCTGCGGTCGGTTACACCAAGCCTGGTTCGGGCAGATACCGGAGAATCCTATGGGAAGTTCAAGCTCAGCATGACGAACTCCGAGGAGGCGTATCAGGTCGGTCCGTATACGCTGGAATTAAGCAATAAGTACATGGACTTTGATCTTAACGAAGAGGGCAAGCCGGTATCCAAGTCGAACGACCCTAATGCTCCTGCCTTTCTTTTTGTCATCAAAGGGCCGGATCTGCCGGAAGCAGGCGTGCAGTATATTTATTTTCCGAAGCAGATTGACAAAGAGCGGTTCCAGCAGGATGCGATTAACGAACGTCTCGGCGGACTGGACAGTGGACTGGCGCTGGATGTGCTTGGGATGGAGGACGTAGATTTCATCGCTTCATCCAGTTATTTGAACATCAGGGTGGATCGGGTGATGCCTTTTGTATGGATTGGGCTTGGAATCGTCATGCTGGGGCTTGTGCTCGGGTTTTACTGGCACCATCGGAGAATCTGGCTTCGGCTTGACGGGCAGACGTTGATTCTTGGTGCGCATACAGCAAAGAACTGGTTCGGCCTGCGCCGGGAGGTAGCGCGCTTCTTGCAAGACATGGGTGTAGATGTGGATGAGAAGCATTTGGAAAACAGGGGGAACCAAGTATGAATGTATTGGAGATCAGCAGATTAGCCTTTGTAATTGCATTTTATTTATACTGCTTATCCTTTATTTTTTATGTGGTGGCCGTAACGGGAAAAACCTGGAGAAATCGTGATCCGGTCCGGCATGAGCGTAAATGGGGAGCTGTATCATTTGTTACTTCCTCTCTGGGCCTGTTGTCCCATTTTATCTATTGCGGAACCCGCTGGGCCTACAGCGGACATATTCCGGTCAGCAATATGTATGAATTCATGACTTTTCTGTCGATGATGGTTATGCTTGCTTTTACCGTAATCTTTTTAATTTATCGAAAAATACTCATCGGTATGTTCGCGCTTCCGGTGGCCATCATTATTATGGCTTATGCCGCTGTTTTTCCAAAGGACGTACAGCCGCTAATCCCTTCATTGCAATCGATCTGGCTCTATATTCATGTGACGCTTGCAGCGACCGGAGAGGCGTTTTTTGCGATAGGCTTTGCCGCCGGATTAATGTATTTGCTGCGGACCGTTGAATTCGACAAACAGGATAAAAGTTCGCTAAGGCAAAAAAGATGGCTTGAATTTACGCTTTATTCTATTATTATAGTATTGGGCTTTGTTATATCTGTTTACGGATTCAGAGCTGCAAATTATGAAGC
Organism: Paenibacillus apis; assembly: GCF_018333295.1. Taxonomy (NCBI): domain Bacteria; kingdom Bacillati; phylum Bacillota; class Bacilli; order Caryophanales; family Paenibacillaceae; genus Paenibacillus; species Paenibacillus apis. The sequence goes on along the minus strand of NZ_BORS01000008.1, from coordinate 144,261 downwards.
TGTATTCGTACAAAATACGACAGTGATTGACAGCGAAGTACAGGAAGATAGTACAATAGAAAGAATAGTGTACAATTTACCGCCGATTGTAGCTCCTGATGACAGCAAGCCTGAGTACATAGATTCCTTTCTGGGCTTGAAGTTTCCTTGGTTTGAGGCGCCTTCATGGATGAAGGGAGAACAGGCGGGCAGACAATTGAACACCGTGGTATGGGCGGTTGTAACAGGCACGCTGCTCTACTTCTTGCTGCGACTGCTGCTAAGAAAACCGCTTAGCAGGCTGATTGCGCCAACGCTGAAAAGTCTGGATCCCGACGATCTGGATGAAATCAGCTACAGGTCGATTGCGATTGGATTCCCGATCTTTACGCTTGGAGCTCTTGTATTCGCCATGATCTGGGCTCAGCAGGCCTGGGGCCGTTTCTGGGGCTGGGATCCGAAGGAAGTGTGGGCGCTGATTACGTGGCTCTTCTATAGCGCTTATCTCCATCTCCGCTTGTCGCGCGGGTTCCAGGGGCGTCAAAGCTCATGGCTCGCAGTGATTGGATTTATTGTAGTTATGTTTACACTCATTGGGGTAAATTTAATTATCGCCGGGCTGCATTCCTATGCAGGTGTAGACTAATGATATAAGTAATAACTTTTGACGAACATGATGGACCTAACAGGATATGCGTAAGATTGTAAAGGGGTTGTTGTCTATGTCAGATCAAGAAAATCGAATTCTTGTAGTCGACGATGAAGAGCGCATTCGCCGTCTGCTCAAAATGTATCTGGAAAAAGAAGGTTATGTGATTGATGAAGCGGAGGACGGAGAGATTGCTTTGAAAAAAGCGACCGAGAATGATTACGATCTGATTCTGCTCGACGTCATGCTGCCTGGAATCGACGGGGTTGAGGTGTGCAACCGGCTGAGACAGGTTAAGTCGACACCTGTGCTGATGCTTACCGCCAAAGGGGAAGAGATTAACCGTGTCCAAGGCTTTGAGGTGGGAGCCGACGACTATGTGGTGAAGCCGTTCAGTCCGCGTGAGGTCATTTACCGTGTCAAAGCGATTATGCGCCGGGCTTCCGCTACCGCATATCTGTCCAAGGAGAGCGGTCCAAGCAACAATATTGTATTTCCGCATCTGATTATCGAGCATGATGCCCATCGAGTGACGGCAGGCGGACAGGAAGTCAGTCTGACACCTAAGGAGTATGAGCTCCTGCATTATTTGGCTGTATCTCCGGATAAGGTGTTTTCCCGTGAGGAATTGCTCAAGGATGTATGGAATTATGAGTTCTTCGGAGATCTGCGGACGGTGGATACCCACGTTAAGCGTCTCCGCGAGAAATTGAACAAGGTTTCTCCAGAGTCGGCTGCGATGATTACAACGGTCTGGGGCGTAGGCTATAAGCTGGAGGTTGCAAAATAAGTGAGCTTCCTGAGAACGCTTGTCGGCAAGTTATGGATCACGATCATCTGTCTGGTTGCCCTCGTTCTCCTTACGGTAGGTCTGTTCTTTCTGCCGTATATTGATACCAATTTTACGAATCCCGGAGCGATCAAGAAGCTGTTCTTGATCGTTTCGATTATCGGCTTCTCCTTGACCACCTTTTTTGCTCTGTTCCTGATCACGAAAATTACGCAGCCCATGCAGCAGCTTATTCAAGCGGCTGAATCGGTCGGCAAGGGCAAGTATGACACCCGTCTTTCACTGCGAACGAGCGATGAGATCGGGGTGTTGGCGAATACGTTTAATTACATGGCCCAAGAGCTGGAGATTACGATTCGCAGTCTTAACCATGAGAAGGAGCATCTTTCCAGTGTCCTGCGGAGTATGAACGATGCAGTAATTACGCTAAATCGCGAGGGCTACGTCATTCTGGCGAATCCGCCTGGGGATATTATTATGAACATGTGGGCTAATCTCCTTGGCGAAGAGTCAGACGCGGATGAGGCGTCCGATAACCCGCTTCCCTATGTGCCGAAGCCGCTCGAGCAGATGTTCCATCAAGTGCTTAACCGGGAAGGCGATCAGAGCATGAATGTGCATGTGAAGAAGGGAGTCTGGTCTGTTCATATGGCTCCGCTGACTTCGGATGGCGAGATCCGGGGAGCGGTTGCGGTGCTCCGTGATGTAACCGAAGAGGTTCAGTTGGAGAAGATGCGCCGCGACTTTGTTGCTAATGTATCCCATGAGATCAGAACGCCTCTCTCGATGATGCAAGGCTACAGTGAAGCGCTTCTGGACGGTATGGCAAGCTCGCCGGAGGAAAGTGCCGAGCTCGTGCAGGTCATTCATGATGAATCCTTGAGGATGGGCCGCCTGGTTCGGGATCTGCTCGATTTGGCGCGGATGGAAGCCGGTTATATCGATATGTCCAAGGAGAGCATGGATTTTCGGGAGCTCGCGGAACGAATTCACCGTAAGTTTTTGGTTCGGGCGAAGGAAAGCTTGATTCAGCTTGAACTGAAATTAGGCGAAGGGCCGCTCACACTGCGGGCTGCAAGTGAAGATCGTCTGGAGCAGGTGATGACCAATTTGCTGGACAACGCGTTCCGGCATACGCCTGAGCATGGACGGATCACTATAGAAGTGCAGCTTGAGGACGGCGCTCGAGGAACAATGATCCATGTGTCGGTGCGGGATAGCGGGGTAGGCATACCGGCTGAGGATGTACCGTTCGTATTCGATCGATTCTACAAAGCGGATAAGGCCCGTGTTCGGGGCGAATCCGGGGGAACCGGACTAGGGCTCTCTATCGTTAAAAATATTGTGGATGCCCACCAAGGGACCATTTACGCGGAAAGCGAGCCAGGAAAAGGCACGACGTTCCATATGCGGCTGCCTGTCGAATAACAAGAGCCTGAGAACAAGGAAAAGCGCCCTTTTTTTGAAAAAGGGCGCTTTTTTGTTGAATCCGCAAGATAAATCTTGTTCAACGTGAAACAATCTGCTAACGGATTCAAAATCAGTTGAAATTCATTTGCAAGGCTTTATTGATTTCGGGCAGCGTGGTAAGCTCGCTGAGGACTTCTTTCGGAGCCTCTTTATCGACACCCAATACCATGATTGCATCACCGCCGATAATTTTACGTCCTACCTGCATGGTCGCGATGTTCACATTGTTCTTGCCGAGCAGTGTCCCGACATTACCGATGATGCCCGGTTTATCGTTATGAGCGATGAAGACGAGGTTCCCTTCCGGTGCGAAATCGACAGGGAATTTATCGATTTGGACAATACGGGCACCGAAGCCGTTAAGCAAGGTGCCGGCCACACGGCGTTCGGTTCCGTCGCTGAACTTCAAGGTGACGCTGAGAAGGTTCGTAAAGCCCTTCGTAGCAGTAGCCTTGGATACAACCACGTTCACATCGCGAATTTTGGCAAGATGCATCGAGTTGACGGTGTTCACATCTGAGCCGAAGTGGCGGGACAGAACTCCCTTAATGACGTAACGGGTTAGCGGCTGGGTATCCACCTCTGAGAGGTCGCCGGCATAATCGACGTGAATCTCCTTAACCGCCTCATTGTTGAGCTGAGTTGCGAAAGCACCAATTTTTTCACCCAGTCCGAAGAAAGGCTGCAGCTTGCTCATAACACTTGGAGCTACCGGAGGCATGTTGACTGCATTCTTGAACGGTTCATTGCGCAGAATATGCAGCACTTGCTCTGATACGTCAATTGCCACATTCTCTTGGGCTTCAACCGTGGAAGCGCCCAGGTGAGGAGTTACAATGACCTTAGGATGATTGAGGAACGGATGATCCGCTTCAGGCGGCTCCTTCTCGAAGACGTCAAATGCAGCACCGGCAACGATCCCTTGATCGATCGCCTCAACAAGCGCCAACTCGTCTACAACACCGCCGCGGGCACAGTTGATGATCCGCATGCCTTTCTTCATCACTTCGAATTGAGGTCTGGAGATCATATGCTTGGTCTCTGGTGTCAGCGGTGTATGCACGGTAATAAAGTCTGCTTGACGAACAATCTCATCCACCGTTGCGACTTTAACGCCGATCTTCTCGGCCCGGTCTTCGGTTAGGAATGGGTCATAACCGAGAATGTCCATGCCGAACGCTTTGGCGCGCTTTGCTACCTCGCTGCCGATTCTTCCCATGCCCAGGACGCCCAGCGTCTTGTTGCGAAGCTCTACGCCCAAGAATTTCCGGTCCCATGTTCCTTGAATCGTCTTGGCATAGGCTTGCGGAATGTGGCGCGCGAGAGCCATCATCATGGCAAAGGCATGTTCACAGGTAGTAATCGTATTCCCGTCAGGAGCGTTAATCACGACGATCCCGCGATTGGTTGCCGCCTCCAGATTGATATTATCCACGCCGACGCCTGCACGCCCGATCACCTTCAGTTGTGTGCCCGCAGCCATAATCTTCTCTGTGACTTTCGTCTGGCTGCGCACAAGCAATGCGTCATACTCTCCGATAATGCCGACGAGCTCATCTTCGCTCAGCCCTGGTTTCTTGTCTACAATAACGTCGCTTGCATCCATGAGCTGTTGAATACCCATGTCACTAATAGGATCCGATACTAACACTTTAAACATGATTTCTTGCCTCCCGTTTTTTTGTTTTCTTTGATTTCTTTTTCTCATTACCGTTATACTGTGTCAAAGGATTGAGGTGCGGCATGACCGCGAAAGCAGTTGGAAGCGGGTAATAAAAAAACTCCCGATCCGCATACTACTGCCGTAGTAAGGGACGAGAGTTGTTCGTGGTACCACCCTAATTCACCCTGACTTTCCGATCAAGGTCTCAGTGTCAACATTGACAGAATGATAACGGAGTTCATCCGATTGCGTCTACTATAGGGGTTCAACGCAATGACTCAGGATCGCTAAAGCTGTCGTTCCACTGCCGGTTTGCAGCACCACCGGCTCTCTGGGAGCTTCCGGACAACCTTGTTTCCTTCATTGTCTTATTACAAAACTAATTTTTCATAATGTATCATGCTCTGTCAGAGGTGTCAATAGCTCGTACCGCCTTGAACGCAACGATTTTTTTCGTTATGATTTTATTGAACCGAGAAGAACGGCAGCGCTGGAAGATGCTCAGAGGCATAATAGACCGTTTTCCATTTGTCGTATTCCTGATCCTGAACAGCTTCGGTCTCTGTAAGAACCTTGACGATCGCACTCACATGGGTGAGGCCGAGCGAGGCCGCCTTGCCGCTGTTGATCATCTGGTCGATCTTGGCGGTCATGTCTTGCGGCTGATAGGAGACGTACAGCTTGGAGCTTAGCATCACATCGGACACGGCTTTATTTTTCAAAGACAGCGAATAGCCGCTCCATTCTTTGGTAGTGGTATCCTGTTTCAATGCAAATTCCTTCGGCGTATTGCTGTCGGTCTTCGCGCACCATTTCATGATTGAGGTGTAAAATTTATTCTGGGCACGAAGACCGTATTCCTCGGCGCTTGTTGCGAATTCGTCTCCTGACAGCTCCACCAGCAATACAGGCCCCTTCTCACCACCGAGCAGGGATACATATTTGTCGAGCCCCTCATCAAACAGCTTCAGACTTTTGAGAATGTCACGCTGCGCATCTGTCAGGAGCGGAGAAGAACTGGATACCGGATGCTCGGAAATCTGCTTATACATCGTTTGTGAGGACCTCTGCACTTCTTTGATCAGATTGGAGGCAGTGATTCCAGACTCTGTACGGCCCAGCTTGCTTTCCAATTTGAGGTACTCATTCTTGAATTGCAAATAGGGCTGATAAGCGACATAGTAGAAGGTAAGCAGTTCCTGCTGGGTGTAAGAGGCATCGGTCTCCATTTCAAGGAAGCTCTCTTTCAGATTAATGTATTTTGCTTCCGTGCGTTCGATGCCCAGGCTTAAGCCAAGGAAGAATGTACCGAATGCGGCGATCAGCGTGAACAGAAATCCGATGGAAAACCATACCTCGATCCGTGTTTGTTTTCGTTTCATGTTGATATTACGCTCCTTGCCTCATCATATTAAGTCCGTGAGCAAGCATAAAACAGAAGCCTGAGCTTGCCGTAAAAAACTATGTATCCTTACTACTCAATAACTTAAGACAGGAAATGAATACTTATGAAAAAGTCTAAATTCAGCAAGATCAAGATCCAGCAGGTGGATCCAGGGCAGCTCAGTGAAAAAATGTTGCTGGTCAATTTGTATTTGACTCAGGGACTTACTCTAATTATCGGTTTAATCATCCTATTATTTCAGAAACGAAATCCGTTTACATTATTACAATTTCCTGAACAAATTCATTTTTTGGGGTGGGCATTCGGTTTGGCGGGGATCATGTTTTTAGCGGACCTGTTGATTTCCAGGCTTGTCCCCGAGGATGCGATGGATGACGGAGGAATTAATGAACTGCTGTTCAAGTCGCGTCCGATATGGCATATCGCCGTTATTTCCATCGTCGTTGCCATCTGCGAGGAGCTGTTGTTTCGGGGAGCGATTCAGCATGGACTCGGCCCTTACTGGACCAGTATTTTATTTGCCGTCATTCATATCCGGTATTTAAGACACTGGATTCCGACAGGCTGGGTGTTTGTCAGCAGCTATGGGCTGGGCTACATTTATTTACAGAGCGGAACCTTATGGGCTCCCATTGTATGCCACTTTCTAATTGATTTCATCTCAGGATTAGTAATCCGGTTTCGGAGGGAATCATGAGCGAGCATTTAAGCCGGAGTGAACGTCATCGGACGGTGCGCCGGCGCCAACAACAGATCAAGCCGACGTCATCGCTTCCGGAAAAAGTGCAGCATGCGCTGCAAGCGGAGGTAGAGGAGGGGGGACTGGATTTTTCCGAATTGCCGCCAAGAAGGGAGTTATTCCCTTCCCAGCGTCTGCGGATAACAAGAATATTTTATAATGTATTACTATACGTCTTTATAGGAATTACAATTTACTTGCTCTGGTGGGGGATTAGCGCTTCTCCCTGGGGACAGGAGCATGGACTATAGCGGCCTGCAGGATGCTTCGCACCAATCACTCCGATTGCTCTGGTGCCTCGGAGATGGTCCGCGGATCAACGAAGGAGTAGCCCTTTTCTTCGAGCTGGGTTAGCAGGCTGTCGAGGGCTTCGACCGTCCATGGGAGCTCATGCATTAATATATTGCTGCCGGCATGCAGCTGTTCCAGAACATTTTGAATAACGGCTTCCGGTTTATTCTTGTTCTTGGAATCCCAGTCCAGTGATCCGTTGGACCAGGTCATATAAATCATATTATTCTCCTCGACAATTTGATGAAGCTGATCATTGCCTGAACCGAATGGAGGACGGAAAAAACGGGGGCGCTCCCCGATGGTGTCCTCGACGATGGCCTGAACATCCTCCACTTGTTTACGAGCTTCGCTTTCGGATTCTTTTTTCAGGTCGATATGATCCCAGCTATGGTTGCCGATCACTTGGCCGCGCTCATGGATCAGCTTCAGCAGCTCGGGGTGAGTCTCGACACGATAGCCGTTGACGAAGAAAATCGCTTTCGCTTGGTGTTTGTCCAATGTATCAATGAGACCGTCAATCATTTCCTGTTCTTTGGGGCCGTCATCGAAGGTGAGCAATACCACCTTGGTTTCGGTCCCTTCTTCATTCGGGACGACTCTGTAAGCTTTGTTAATGTGATACAGCGGGGGAATTGTCTCCACCTCGGCAGCTTGGGAAGGGGGCTCCTGCTCTTCGGTCCCTGCTTCGGCTGAAGGTTCGGTCGCGGTTTCGGATAAATGGTCCGAATTGGCTGAAGGTCCAGTCCCGGGAGCTGCAGCCTCCAAAGAAGTATTGTTTTCAGACGGAACAGCCGCCTGGTTCTGCTTCTGACCGCAAGAGCTCAAGATCAGGCAGGCAGCGGCAAACAGCAGCAATTTCTTGCTCATCAAGCGTATCCTCTCGCTTTCCTGTATTTATGTCGCATGAGTTTGTGTTAAAGCGCGAACACTACAATTGATTTTAACACATACAAGGAGGTTGTTTGGATGAAATCTTCCTCATTTTTATGCGGAGCATTGTTCGGGATGGCCGCTGTCGTCTGGGCATCAAAACGAAAAAGATGGGCAGGCATGCTGACTGAGGCGGGCTCCTTTATCAAGATGCCGTCGTCCGGAAAGGATTCCCATGCTCACAAGCATGATGGAGCAAAGGCAGAATCAAAGGTGAATTCCTTCACCTCGGGAGCCGCTGCCACGGCCCAGGTGCCTCCCAGTCCAGCCGCACAGAGCCACGAGAACCATCCGAAGGAATACAATTTGAAGCAGCTTAAGGAACTGATCAAGGGCAGCGCGGATGTGCGCCGCGAGGTCGAGGCTATTTTGAAGGAATCGCATACGGCTGTCCCCGGTTTATAAGGGTTAATGAACTCCGGAGAATCATCTTCCACTTTTCTTCCGAAGGGCGGAATATGGTTCTTCTTTTTTGAAATGATTAATGCGTGCATTTCGTGAAAAGAAGTGATAACATACATACAAAGAACCATTTCCATCACACATTAGAGCAGGTTTCATAATCTGTTATAACAAGGAATGGAGAGGAGGATCCTGTATGAGGATTGAAAGACTTGGCCAGGATAAAATACGGATTTTCCTCACGTTTGACGATTTAAGCGAACGCGGTATTCAAAGAGAGGATATGTGGCAGGAAATTCCGAAGGTCCACGATCTGTTTACCGAAATGATGGATCAGGCTTACACGGAAGTGGGCTTCGATGCAACAGGCCCCTTGGCGGTAGAAGTGTTCGCACTTCCAGCCCAAGGCATGGTCGTGATCGTTACGAAGGGAAAATACGACCATCCGCATATGGGCGGGGGAGCGTCATACGAGGATGAACTGCCTGACGAAGTATATGAAATGGAAGTTACGCTTGAGACAAGTGATACAATATTGTATTCCTTCGATGATTTCGAAGTGCTCATTGAAGCGGCGCACGTTCTCCATCATATGCTGTTCGATATTGGCAGTCTGTATAAATACAATGGGAAATGGATTCTGAGAATGGAGCCTGAGCAGCTTGAAGAAGGAAAGGTTCCAGGATTGATTGCTGTGCTTGCGGAGTTCGGTGAAGCGACCTCGGTCACGCCGGCCATGCTTGAAGAGTATGGCAGCCTGATTATGGGAGATCATGCGGTTGAACAAATCTGCAGTCATTTCAAGCGCCAAAGCTAGTAAGTGAAAGGGGAAGGGCCGTTGCTTATTTTTTCAATTGCTACGGCGGCGGTTGCTCCCGGTATTGCTCTGCTGACCTATTTTTACCTAAAGGACAAGTATGATGCCGAACCGCTTCATATGGTCATTAAAGTGTTTTTTGTCGGCATCCTTACCGTATTTCCAATTATGATTATCCAGCGGGGCATTACGCTCTGGCTGGGGGAGGGGCCGCTTCTCGGCTCCTTTGGCATAACTGCGGGTGTCGAAGAATTTATTAAATGGTTTGTTCTATTCCACATGATTTATAAGCATAAGGAATTCGACGAGCCATATGATGGGATTGTATATGCTACTGCAATATCCCTTGGATTTGCAACAATGGAGAACATCCTCTACGGCATTGCCAGCCATGCCTCGTTCGGGGCGCTGATGATTCGGGCTTTACTGCCGGTCTCCGGTCATGCGATGTTCGGTGTCATGATGGGCTATCATCTTGGCAGAGCCAAGTTCTCGAGCGGAACCGGGAGTCGCAAGTATTTGAGCTATTCGCTGATATTCCCGATCTTGTGGCACGGCATTTACAATTATGTTCTAATTCATGTGACCCATTACTGGATCTGGTTTATCATCCCGCTGATGGCCTTCTTATGGTACGGGGGCCTAAGCAAGATGTACCGGGCGAATAACAGCTCGCCATTCCGAGTTACAGAGGCACATGGGCAGGATTAATGAAGTGCAATAAAGGGCATCCTGAATTCAGAAGCAGGCCTGCGGGCGTGATACTGGAAGGGGTGCCTTTTTTATGCGGATAAAAGTGAAAATCGTATGTAAAAATTGCGGTGAGCGTTTTATATTGCGGGGGAAGAAGGAGCACGGCAATATTGAAACCGGGTTTAAGCAGTGCATTTGCGATAACCGGGAGCGCTTTGAAATTATTGAAGAAGCTGAGTAAGAGTGCGTGATCAAAAGCTGACTTCTTGAACTACCTCTAAAAATGTATGTTCAAGAAGTCAGTTTTCAGCACCGAGAAGGTTGTGGGATGAATAAAGCTCCCAGCTTCATGTCAAACTATCCACAGACAGTAGAAGAAAGGAGTGTCTGTTCGGATGTACAAACGACTGAGCGCGATATTGTTCCCGATAGCAACCGTACTATTAATCGGTGCCGTCGTATGGGGGTATCAGGAGAACCAGGAGAAGAATGCGATTTTAATCAAAGCGGAAAACCAGTACCAGCGGGCATTTCACGATTTGTCCTATCATGTGGACCGGCTTCACAGTGAGCTGGGGAATACGCTGGCTGTGCATTCGGCGTCTACCGGCTCGCACCGCAAAGGGCTGGTAAATGTATGGAGAATTACAAGTGAAGCCCAGAATGAGATCAATCAGCTTCCACTGACGATGCTGCCCTTTAACAAAACGGAAGAGTTCTTGTCCCGGATTGCAAAGTTTTCTTATCAGACTGCAGTACGTGACTTAACGAAGCAGCCTTTATCCGACTCGGAGGTCAAAAATCTGAAGGAGCTTTATAAGAGTTCCGCAGACATATCAAAGGATCTTCAAGCCGTGCAGGATAAGGTGATCAGCAACCGTCTTCGCTGGATGGATGTGGAGACGGCATTGGCAAGCCAGGATGAACCGAAGGACAACACCATTATTGACGGCTTCAAGACGGTGGATAAGAAGGTAGGGGAATATCCTGAATTGGATTGGGGACCTTCCGTATCCAGCATGTATAACCGCAGATCCGTGAAGAAGCTGGGAGGTACGCCGGTAACCTTGGACACGATCAAGGATAAAGCGGCTAAATTTATTGGAAATAGCGTGACAGGCGATATCAAGGTGACGGAAAACGGAAAAGGGACAGAGTGGGCTTCGTTCACGGCTCAGGTTCAGGGGGCAAATAACGAGGTGACTACGCTGGACTTCACGAAAAATGGCGGGCAGCTCATTGCCTATTCCAACAACCGGACAATCGGCCCAAAGGCGGTGAGCTATGAGCAGGCCAGAGCGAAGGCGAGCGCTTTCCTGGAGAATAAAGGATATAGCGATATGACGCCGGTAGCTTATGACGAGTTCGACAATACCTCAACCTTTACTTTTGTGACCAAGCTTAACGATGTATTGATCTATCCCGAGAAGATCACGGTTCGTGTTGGATTGGATACGGGGGATGTGACAGGGATTCAGGCCAGCGACTACGTCTATGAGCGGGAGAACAGACAGCCAGTAGGCGAGCCAAAATTGACGCTGGAGGAAGCTCGCAAATATCTGAACCCGGATTATAAAGTGAAGTATCATCGGCTCGCGCTGATTGAAAATGAGATGTTCGAGAAGGTGCTGACTTACGAGTTCGGGGGCGCCATTAACGGCTCGGACTTTAAAATCTTCATCAATGCGGAGTCGGGAGTAGAGGAGACGATTGAGGAGATCCAGAGCCAGAAGCAGGGGGCTCGCTCGTAATTGACAGAGCTGATTGGACCAGGTTCCAGCACACACATCAAAGCTTGAGGGCATTACGCGCTTTCTCAAGCGCTCGCTCCCTTGAGGAAAAAGGACATAGAAAAAGGGCACAGCTAACGGGCTGTGCCCTTTTCATGGTTGTGCGCCATTTTTTTAACGATCGGTCGTTAAATTATTGACAATACATTAGAATCCTCCTTATAATGGCCTTAATTCAATTGAAGGGAGCTGACAGATCATCAAGAAAAGAGAGATTACATCTAGTCATATCATCCAAGCAGCATATGAACTCTTTGCAGAGTGCGGGATAGAGAGAACAAGTTTGGGCATGATTTCAAAAAGAGTAGGAATAACTAAATCCTCCATATACTACCATTATTCTACAAAAGAAGAGTTGATTGCCCGAACATTCGATTATATTTTTAGAGATCATTATTTCGCTGTTTACTTTGATACTGAATCTGTTACTAAAGACAATTATGTAGAAACACTAATAAGAGGCGGATTAAAAATGCTGCCTAGCGATGATAAGGAGCATCGTTCAACATTGAGAGTACTAAGTGAGTTTATGATGCTAGCCGAGCGTGATGAGCAATTTAGAGCCCCTTTGTTGAAAGTTCAACAAGATTTTGCTACCGGTTTTTTAAATTTATTGTCAAAAGGTGCTGAATGGGGGCTTGTTGAGCCTGAAAAAATCGAAGTTAGCTCTAAAATTCTTGCCCTTCTTATAGATAACTTATCCAGATGTAAGATGATGAAGATGGATTTGGATTATCAGATCATTTGGGAAGAGACCGTTAATAGAATTATTACTCGAGAAAGAACATAGTTGCTTATTAGGAGAGATAAATTTGAAACATATTATTATTACTGGTACATCAAGAGGAATCGGTGAAGCCTTGGCTAATCAACTGCTCGATAAGAACCACCACCTTATATGCATATCTAGAACTACTAACCAGCAGATTATCGACCAAGCTCTAGAGAGGAACTGCAGAATCGATTATTTTAATTATGATTTATCAAACATTGGCGGTATTGATCAGCTTTTTATAGACATCTTCCGTCACCTTGAGGTTAATTCCAATGATGAAGCGATCTATCTTATCAATAATGCCGCCATGCTGACTCCTGTGAGCCCAATTGAACAGATAGAAACTGAAGAAATAATCGAGAATATCCATTTAAATTTATTGGCGCCGATGATCATAACGTCAAATTATTTAAAACATACGAAGAATTTGAATGTGGATAAAAGAATTCTAAATATATCCTCAGCATCTGCAAAATATTTATTACCCTCACAAAGCTGTTACAGTACTGCGAAAGCCGGTCTGGACTCTTTTATTGTACACCCTGCAAAAGTAGTCGCTGTGTATCCAGGCATGATCGATACAAAGTTACAAGCGGATATTCGATCAGTAAGTGAGAACCTTTTTCCTTATGTTAATGAATTTATTCGACTTTCAGAGGACGGGAGACTGCAAACGGTTGACTTTGACGTGATGTAAGGCCTTATTATTTCTCTAAATAAGCATGGAGGAGAGATCAATTAGGAATGGCAAATTCAATTAAGTTTGTAGCGATGGAAGAACAGGATGTTGAAGAACTTGTCCCAATTATGAAAAGAGCCTTTGATGAAGATACTCGGATTCATTTAGGGAAAGAAGCAGGGGGACCGCCAGGATATGATGACGGAAGCTTTCTCAGACACTGGGGATTTCATCCGCAGTGTACTTCCTTCAAAATCTATAACGATGAGGCATTAATAGGCGGGGTTATTCTTTGGATTCATTCCCGCAACGAGAATTGTTTGGGAACGATTTTCCTTGATGCTGATCTAGAAAATAAGGGGATTGGAACAGAGGTATGGAAAAAGATAGAGGACATGTATCCCGACACAGTAACATGGAGTACGGAAACTCCTATCTTTAGCAGAAGGAATCATCATTTTTACATCAATAAGTGCGGGTTTCATTGTATTGAAATTAAAAATCCGAAGAACCCGGAGGAAGGATGCTTTGTGTTGAAAAAAGAGATGAAGCCTCAGGTTACGAAGCAGATATGAGTGGTGAATCTTGCCTCTAGCTTGCTAAGGGGAGGGGCATCGGGTGCAAAGTTTACGGCCCGCCTTTAGACTCGGGTTATTACCCTAAGACAAGTTCAATCAGAACCTGACTCTAACAGCGGGTGAAACCCGATACCCCTCTCTTAAGAAAATTCTGGCGCCATGATACTATGCTCCATGCTATAATCAGATCATATAGTGTCAGATTTGGTCAAGGAGTGGGGATAACGTTGCTGCCTAAAATAAATGATTTGGTCTATATCCAGGTTGCCTCGCCGAACAAAAAGGAAGAAGAGAAGGAGTGCAAATCCCGGATTGCCGACATCGAGGATGAGTACTATTTGATCGAAATGCCGATTGAGGTCGGTACGGGTCGGATCAAGCGCTTATTTGTCGGCGATGAGCTGTCCATCTACTTTTTGACGGATGAAGGCGTAAAAAATTACTTTAATACATATGTGATCGGCTTCGCCGAGGATGTAATTCATCTGATCCGGATTCGCAAACCCAGCGAGGAGTCCATCACCAAGGTTCAACGGCGCAACTTTTTGCGGGTTGTAGCCGAGCTTGAGCTGGCTGTCAAGCTGAAGGATAATACGAGATTTGTCGCATACACGGACGATGTTGGCGGGGGCGGAGTATCATTTCTATGCGACTCAACCTATAAGCTGAATGAAGGGGATCAAATGTACTGCTGGCTCCTGCTTCCTTATAAAAATGGCTCGATTGAGCATGCTCCGTTTGAGGCGGAGATTGTGAGAACCAAGAAACTGGAGAATGGTCGTACACGAGTTATGCTGAAGCTCATCACGATCTCGGATATGGAGCGGCAGAAGATTATCCGTTATTGTTTCGAGCGGCAATTTGATTTTCGCAACCGGTAAGACTTCCGATATGATTTGATCTGGGTGCCCCTGGATAAGCTAGGATTAATGACTTCATCTTGGAGACAAGGGGTGCGCCAAATGCATAGCAAGAAGAAAGCAGACGCTTATACGGAGTTGTTCCTGACATTCTCGGACCGGGTGGAGCTGTGGATCAAGAGAGGGATTATCGTGCTTGTCGCGTTGCTGTTGTTGAGTCAGGCTGCGCTCTCGGTACCTGCCTTGAGGCATGTGCTGGCATCCGCAGACCGTCACGAAGGGGTTCCAATTCAACGCATCGGAGCGCACTGAAATTGCACGAATTTATGACAACTGCTTTTGCATACCGGGTTTTAATGTGGTATAATTTTCACGTCGCAGGCAAAGCCTGCTTTTTTATTGAGACCGTCTTGAAGGAGGATTTCCCCTTTGGCTAGTACAACGTCGACATCTACAGATAGAATCAACATTGCAATTGACGGGCCTGCGGGAGCAGGTAAAAGTACGATCGCCCGGAGGGTGGCGGAAAGACTGTCTTATGTATATGTAGATACTGGAGCCATGTACCGCGCAGCTACCTGGTATTTCGGGCAACGCGGAATCGAACCGGAAGATGAAGAGAAGCTGCTTCAAATGCTGCCGGATCTGGTTATTGAATTAATACCCGAGCCAGATGGACAACGAGTTGTGATTAACGGACAAGATGCTACAGACGAGATCAGATCCATCAAAGTCAACGCCAAAGTATCAAGATATGCGCAGGTCGAGGGGCTTAGGAGCAGATTGGTAGCGCTCCAGAGGCAAATGGCTTTGCGTAAAGGCGTTGTCATGGACGGACGCGATATCGGAACAACGGTGCTGCCGGATGCGGAGGTCAAAGTATTTATGACCGCATCTGTAGAGGAGCGGGCAAGGCGGCGCTTCAATGAAATGAAAGAGCAGGACCAGATCACTATGGAGCAACTGATTCAAGATATGGCAAGACGTGATCGTCTAGATCAGGAACGGGAGATATCTCCGTTGCGTCAGGCTGAAGATGCGGTATTATTGGATACTACCAATCTGAACCTTGAAGAAGTTGTCAACGTCATCATATCGATGTGCAGATCTTTTGTGAGAGTGAGAGAATAGGATGATTTACAACATTTGCCGGGCTCTGCTCCGTGGAATTTACAAGATTTTGTTCCGACTGGAAGCCAAGGGTCTGGAGAATATTCCTTCTTCAGGGGGAGTACTGTTATGCTCCAATCATATTAGCTTGCTGGATCCTCCGACGATCGGCATCTTGCTGGATCGGAAGGTGCACTTTATGGCTAAGAAGGAACTGTTCGACATCGTTGGTTTCGGTTGGCTCATTCGTCAACTAGGAGCTTTTCCGGTTAAGCGCGGCGGAGTCAGCAAGGAATCCATCAAGACCTCCTTGCTGCTTTTGCGGGAAGGCCATGTAATGGGGATCTTCCCGGAAGGTTCGAGACAGAAGGGCGATGATGGAGGAGAGGGCAAGAAAGGCGCCGCAACCTTCGCGCTCCGCAGTGATGCGACGGTCATTCCGGTGGCCATTATCGGCCAATATAAATTGTTCCGCAAAACCAGAGTTGTCTACGGTGCGCCGGTAGATTTGGAAGCTTTCAAAGAGCTGAAAGGCGCGGAGGCAGCTGAACAGGCTACCGAGAAGATTATGTCGCAAATCTCGGAGCTCAGAAAACTAGGATAATTTAACGCCTGATGCATGAAGGCATGAAAACTTGGAAAAATAGGATTAAATTGTTTTGAACTTCGCTTCTGCGGGTTTAAATAAATGGTTTTTTTGAATTGAGGAGGTAATCACATGTCGGAAGAAACGAAGAACGGATTGGAAGCTGCAGAGGCGGCAAGCCAGGCAGAATTGGAACAAATCGTATCCTTGAAAAAAGGGGACACAGTAAAAGGAACGATCGTCAAAATTGAGGATAACCAAGCTTATGTGAGCATTGGATATAAATACGACGGCGTTATTCCTATTCGTGAACTGTCCTCGGTACATTTGGACAACGCGGCTGATGTCGTACAAGTTGGCCAGGAAGTAGAAACAAAGGTTGTCAGCATTGACGACGATAAAGAGCGTCTGGTGCTGTCCAAGCGTGCGATTGACAGTGAAAATGCTTGGGAAGAATTGCTGAAGAAGTTCGAATCTCAAGAAACCTTTGAGGTTACGGTTGCCGATGTGGTAAAAGGCGGCATCGTTGCCGATGTGGGCGTTCGCGGATTCATTCCTGCTTCGATGGTAGAACGTCATTTCGTTGAAGACTTCAGTGATTATAAAGGACGCACCCTTCGGGTGAAGGTGAAGGAAATTGATCAGGAGAACAATAAAGTGATCCTGTCCCAGAAGGATGTCCTCGATGAAGAGTTCGAAGCTAACAAGCTGAAGGTTATGGGCAGCTTGAAGGAAGGCGAGGTCATCGAAGGCACTGTACAACGTCTTACCCAATTCGGGGCATTTGTTGATGTGGGCGGAGTTGACGGTCTGGTGCACGTATCCGAAATCGCTTGGAGCCATGTCGATAAGCCAGCTGACGTACTGTCCGAAGGCGACAAGGTAAAAGTGAAGGTGCTCAAGGTTGATCCTGAGAAGGGCAAAATCAGCCTGAGCATTAAAGCGGCTACTCCAGGTCCTTGGGAAACTGCAGCTGAGAACTTCAAGAGCGGAGATATCGTATCCGGTGAAGTAAAGCGTCTTGTGGCATTCGGCGCATTTGTTGAAATCGCACCAGGCGTTGAAGGACTTGTTCATATCTCGCAAATTTCTCATAAACATATCGGTACTCCGCATGAAGTGCTGAAAGAGGGCCAAACGGTTCAAGTGAAGATTCTTGAAGTGAACCCTGGTGAGAAGCGCGTGAGCCTCAGCATCAAGGAAACAGAAGATGCTCCGGAACCGGCTCCTAAGAGTGAAAAGCCTGGCAAGGGAAGCAGCGTTCGCAAAGAAGACCTCGGAGACAACCCGAATGTGTCTCTTAGCAACCAAGGGTTGAGCATTACCCTGGGAGAACGTTTTGGCGACAAGCTGAGCAAATTCAAGTAATCGGGATAAGGCAAGCATGAATCGGCGGCCCCTTGAAGCGGGTTCGCCGATTTTGCTTGTTTAGGAAGAATTGGTTACAATCGGTTAGCATATGGTTGCTTTTTTTGCTATGATGTTTTCGATGAAAAGCGATGCAGGCTTACAGCTAATGCGTTGATGAGATAGAGGAATGAAACAAGGAGGAATGCGCATGGCAAGACCAGTTGTGGCGATTGTCGGCCGGCCGAATGTGGGGAAGTCCACGATATTTAACCGGATTATTGGCGACCGTCTGGCCATCGTGGAGGACAAGCCAGGAATCACGCGTGACCGGATCTATGGCACCGCGGAATGGAACGGCAAGCCTTTTAGTATCATCGATACAGGCGGTATTGAATTGGATGATGAGGAGCCGATTCTAAAGTCAATCCGCATGCAGGCGGAGCTGGCAATTGAGGAAGCGGATGTGATTGTGTTTATGTGTGATGCCAAGACGGGGGTAACGGGTTCGGACGAGGAAGTTGCCGGGCTGCTGTTCCGTTCAGGCAAACCGGTTATTGTGGCTGTCAATAAAGTCGATAATATCGGTCGGATGGATAATATTTATGAATTCTATAATCTCGGATTCGGCGAACCTATCGGGGTGTCCGGAAGCCACGGAACAGGCGTTGGTGATCTTCTGGATGCTATCGCTGATAACCTGCCGGAGCTGGAGGATGTGGAATATGAAGACGATGTAATCCGGGTTGCTCTGATTGGTCGTCCGAATGTAGGAAAGTCCTCGCTTGTAAACGCCATTCTTGGCGAAGAACGCGTCATTGTAAGCGATATTGCAGGCACGACGAGAGATGCGATCGATACTCCGTTTGAGAAGGACGGTCAAAAATATGTCCTGATTGACACAGCCGGAATGAGAAAACGCGGCAAGGTATACGAGAGCACGGAGAAATATAGTGTCATGAGAGCAATGAAGGCAATTGAGCGTGCTGATGTTGTGCTTGTGCTTATTAATGGTGAGGAGGGAATCATTGAGCAGGACAAGCATATTGCCGGCTATGCCTATGAGGCTGGCAAGGCTGCGCTTTTTGTCGTTAACAAGTGGGATGTTGTCGAAAAGGACGACAAGACGATGCATCAATTCGAACAGAAGATCAGAGACCATTTCTTGTTTATGACGTATGCACCGGTTGTGTTCCTCTCTGCGAAAACGAAGCAACGGCTTCACAAGCTTTTACCGGTCGTTCAGCATGTTGCAGATCAACATACGAAGCGGGTTCAGACGCATCTGCTTAATGACGTAGTGTCCGATGCGATTGCCATTAATCCGCCTCCGACAGACAAGGGCCGCAGACTACGGATCAATTATGTAACCCAAGTAGCGGTGAAACCGCCTACGATGGTGGTGTTTGTGAATGATCCGGAGCTGATGCACTTCTCATATGAGCGATACCTGGAGAACAAAATCCGGGCTGCCTTTGATTTTGAAGGAACGCCAATCCGGTTGTTTACGCGCCGGAAGTCTGACGAAGGTTAGGGGAGTAGGACACAAGTGATATTACCGATCATAGCTGTAATCGCCTGTTATTTGCTCGGTTCGGTCAGCTTCAGTGTTGTGTTGGCCAAGGGACTTAAGGGAATTGATATCCGGCAACATGGCAGCGGAAATGCCGGAGCAACGAATACCTTGCGTGTGCTGGGAAAGGGGCCGGCCATTTTAGTGCTGGCGCTGGATGTATTGAAGGGAATCGCAGCCGTCTGGATAGGACACTGGCTTGGCGGCGGCTCGGAATGGGTCGCTGCAATCAGTGGTATCGCTGCGATTATTGGCCATAACTGGCCGGTCTATTTCCGCTTCCGCGGCGGAAAAGGAATTGCTACGGCCATTGGTGTTATGGCAACGCTGTTTTTTTTCCCTGCGTTTTACGCCGGAATTATTGCGATCCTATCCATCGTCTTTACGAGATTTGTTTCGCTTGGTTCCCTGATCTTTGTATTCTTAACACCGATATTTTTGCTGATTAGCGGCGAGTTCGGCGCTTATTTCTGGGCGAGCCTTGTCATCTGTCTGTTCGCCTTCTGGCGGCATCGCTCAAATATTGTGAAGATCATTCAAGGCAAAGAGAACAAACTTGGATCCAAAGGAGGAACACGCATTGTCTGAGAAGGCTGCTGTACTGGTAGCAGGCAGTTGGGGAACGGCTCTGGCCAGCGTTCTGGCCGACAAGGGCATCGATGTGAATATTTGGACACGTAATGAAGCACAGTGCCGGGAGATCAATGAGCGCCATACGAATGAGCGCTTCTTGCCGGGAGTTGTACTCCCGTTCAATCTGGTTGCTGTGACCGATATGGAGGCGGCGGTGCGGGGAGCCAGCTCAGTTGTTATAGTCGCTCCTTCGTCTGCAGCGAGAGAGGTTGCTCGTTCGTTGAAGCCTTATTGGAGCGAGAACATGCTGGTGGTCCATGCTACTAAAGGCTTCGAGACAGAAAGCTTGAAGCGTATCTCGACGGTCATCTCCGAGGAGCTTGAATGTGAAGAGGGCAGGATTGTTGTTCTCTCCGGCCCGAGCCATGCGGAAGAGGTCGTCAAGCGCTGCCCGACCACGGTTGTAGTTGCTTCATTGGATGACAAAGAGGCTGCTAAAGCCCAGGACCTGTTCATGCATTCCTATTTCCGTGTTTACACAAATCGGGATATGCTGGGAGCAGAGCTTGCCGGGGCATTCAAGAACATAATCGCACTGGGTGCCGGTATGTCTGACGGGCTTGGGTACGGGGATAATGCCAAGGCCGCGCTGTTGACCCGCGGATTGGCCGAAATTACTCGTATCGGTGTCGAGATGGGGGCCAATCCGCTTACGTTTGCCGGGCTAGCTGGAGTAGGTGACCTTGTAGTAACGGCAACAAGTAAGCACAGCCGGAACTGGAGGGCCGGATTCATGCTTGGCGAGGGGACACCGCTGGATGAGGTGCTCTCGTCGATGGGGATGGTCGTGGAAGGAATTCGTACCACCAAAGCTGCACATACGATCTCCGAGAAGTACCAGGTGCAAATGCCGATCGCGAGTCAATTGTATCACGTGTTGTTCGAGGGAATGAACCCGAAGACAGCGGTTGAAGCCTTGATGGGACGGGATCGCAAGACCGAAATGGAAATGATGTCGATCGAAACCTGGGAGCAGTGGCACAGCTAAGCTGTGTAAGTTGAACTAAATAAGCTGCATGGAAAGGGCATAAGAGTGAAATGTTCTGGAAGAAGCGGGAGCGTTCGCCTTTGTGAGTGGATTTCTACCTTAAACTTCCCTGGTTCAGTTAGAGAAATCCGCGAACAACAGCGATCGGAAGAACACTTCACACGTTGCCTCCGCATGCATAATCTTTAGTTCACCCGATGTAGACAATCCGCAACCGCCCAGGACCTTTTTCGTGAACACCTCATAAACTGTTGGGGAGGACATGGAGGAGGCGAGAGCATGGGCAAAGTTTCCAAGGATGCGTTGAATGCAATCAATAAAAAGACAGGCAAAAATATAACCGAGGGTGCAGTTAAAAAATTGGCCGGTACGGTAAAGCCTTCCACAATGCAGAACGAGGCTGAGCTTCGCAAGCTGATCAAGCAGGTTTCATCTATGGCGAAGGTTCCTGTGACTGAGAGCACGGTCAATGAGATTGTTGCAGCGGTCAAAAAAAGCGGAATGAATCCATCCAATATGGAAGCCTTGATGAAAATGATGTTGAAGAAGTAGACAAAGTTCAGATAAAGCCTGTAATCGGCAGTCCCGCTTGGAAGCGATGGCTTCAAACGGGACTTTTTTTTGTGCTATAATATTTATCATAATCAGTTCACGCCATTAGAATTGGGAGTGTTAAGTGTATGGATCCGATGACAAAAATGTGGCTGTCCTTGGCAGCCCTGCTTGTAATGGGCTTGTCCGTATTTCTGATCACATTTGCCAGGACCAAAACGAAGGGGATTGTTCGCGGTTTGCTGTCGTTGTTTGCCTTCGTGATTATGGTTGCCGGGTTTCTGGCGGGGCTGGTGTCCATCACCTGACCAACGGGAAGAGGTTTAAATCATGAGATTCCAGCAAGATGACACATCGGCCTCGGAGCTGCTGAGATCGCTTTGCCTGCTCCATAAGCGGCTTGAGCATGCGGAGGTTCCCTGGATACTGGGCGGAAGCTGCGCCTTATGGCTGCAAGGGGTTAGCCTTTCTGCACTGCCTCGTGATATCGATGTGTATACTGATGATCAGCATGTTCCGCTTCTCCATGAGTTGCTGTTCAACCTGGCAACGGATGAGCCGACTCTGGATGAGAGCGGAATCTACAGCTCCAGATTAAGTCACTACCGATTGGGCGAATATGCCGTGGAATTGGTTGGAGGGTTCCGAATTCGCGCGGGCTCGTCTTCGTATTTGACCGAGGTCGAAGAGATTCTTGCCCCTGCTGCTCGCCAGATCAAGCTAGATTTGGCTGAAGGGGAACTGCCCCTGATGCCCCTTTCTCATGAGCTGGTGTTCAATATCCTCCGCTCACGTCCTGATCGTTATCAGGCCGTTGCCGAAGCCATGGCAAGAGAGCCGAAGCAGCATGCCGCAACATTAAGAACATTAATTCGGAGCAATTCATGGAGCGAAGCCCATCTTCGTCAGCTTAAAGCGCTGTTTCCCTGGGCAATAGAAGGATAAGAGGAGGCCGCATGGATGGAAGCCCAAGTAACCTTTTATCCGGCTGAAAAGCCGATTAAAGTACGGGTCGGTACAAGCTTGTTGCAGGCTGTTCATAAAGCCAGGATCGCTATGCCTACGAGATGCGGGGGGAAGGCGTCTTGTATGATGTGCAAGATCCAGGTGGAAGAGGATAGCTCTGCCGCTTTATCTCCTCCTTCTGCTGCGGAGCGGCGCAAGCTGGGAATGGCGGAGCTGGAAAAAGGGACAAGGCTTGCCTGTCAGTGCAAGGTCCTTGGAGACGCAGCGATCAGGCTCCCTGAGAATCCGCTCAAGGCTGCGATTCGCAGACAGATGGAACTGAAGGCGCAAGAGTCGGATGAACTGTGGTAAATATCATAACTATGCATAAGGAGAACTCGGTATGCATCGAAATTATTTTGCTCCATTAGCCAGAATCATGCTGGTCCCGATGGCTCTTGCTATACTGTTGTCAGGCTGTCTGTATCGGGAGGCAGTGTCGGAGAATCCTTCCGATGCCTATCGTGAGGGTGTGAACCGAATCCAGCTTGCCGTGGACCAGTACCAAAGCGATCATGAGCTCCTTCCATTAATAACCCCTTCCGAAGAGACCCCGAAGTACGAGAAATTTCGGGTAGATCTGGCTTTGTTGCAGAAGCAAGGATATCTGGAGTCAATTCCCCGGGCCGCCTTCGAGAACGGGGGAAGCGTCTATTTTCTCATACAAAATGAAGAGCTTGACCCTGTTATCAAGATCATGGATTTGACAACGGCTCAGTACGTTAACGATGTTGAACGGCTCGCCGCCAAATACAGGGAGCAGCAGGGAGGCGTCCTGCCGGTAAAGAAGGAAGATGGAGAATTGCCGGAAGGAATACATAGGATCGATTTGAAGGCGATGGGCGGGGAGAACTATGTGCTGAAAAGCGTGTATTCCGGCCTGGAACTGAACTATCTGATCAACGAGGAAGGCAAGGTCTATGTGGATTATGCTCCGGACTTGATGCAGATTGTTGAGCGCACGGGAATTACGCCTTCCGATGACAATGATATTCGGGAAATGCTGACGGAGCAATCTTACTTCGTTCCCGTGAAATCCTTGCCTTATTTTTGGAAGGATAATCGACCGATCCCCCAACCAGAGTAATCTAGTTAGAGGTAGTTTTTTGAACATGCGTTATTAGCTGTGAAACAAGCCGTTCCTGAGCCAGTTGGCCGGGGGCGGCTTTCTTTTTGCAAAAAACATTGCATAATGCGTATCTCTCATTCATACGCATTCAATATGGCGGAAAAATCATTGTCCTGCCCGCGGCAGGTATGAGATCAAAAAAAGGACCGGAGATGACGGGGATTCTGTCATAAAACTTCATCTTGTACATAAGATGGTACTAGTCCAAAAGCATGTACGAGTGGCGCCGCTTCGATTGTAATCTTCCTGCATCAGGTAAAGCGGCGGCGGACGCGGGTTACGGGAGCTGCCGCTCCTGCCCAGCTGCGTATGCAAATTGTTGGTGAATAACGAAGCGGATGCTCTCAAAGCATTTTTCCTTCGGCGAAATTTGAGGAGGGGATATCAGTGGTATTGGAGAAAGTAGACATTTTTAAGGACATTGCCGAACGTACCGGAGGGGATATTTATCTGGGCGTTGTCGGGGCTGTCCGCACCGGCAAATCTACGTTTATCAAGCGGTTTATGGAAACGGTCGTACTCCCGAATATCGCAAGTGAGGCAGACCGGGTCCGGGCAGTGGATGAGCTCCCGCAAAGCGCTGCAGGAAAGACGATAATGACGACTGAGCCAAAGTTTGTGCCCAATAATGCGGTACAGATTAAGGTGGCAGAAGGACTTGAGGTAAACGTCAGGCTTGTGGATTGCGTTGGCTATGCCGTAGAAGGAGCGAAGGGGTATGAGGATGAGAACGGACCTCGAATGATTTCTACGCCTTGGTTCGAGGAGCCGATTCCCTTCCAGGAAGCGGCCGAGATCGGAACCCGCAAGGTGATTCAGGAGCACTCCACACTGGGTGTCGTCGTAACGACGGACGGAACCATTGCCGATATCCCGAGATATTCCTATGTAGACTCGGAGGAGCGGGTGGTTGCCGAGCTTAAGGAAGTCGGCAAGCCGTTCGTACTCGTCATCAATTCGACCCGGCCAAGCAGCGAAGAAGCGCAACAGCTTCGGGGAGAGCTGGCTGCCAAATATGACATTCCGGTCATCACGCTTAGCGCAGCTACAATGACTGAGGAAGATGTTACCGGCGTGCTCAGAGAAGTACTGTACGAATTCCCTGTGCATGAGGTGAATGTCAACCTCCCAAGCTGGGTTATGGTGCTGAACGAGAATCACTGGCTGCGCAGCAACTATGAGAACTCTGTCCGCGATACGGTCAAGGATATCCGCAGGCTTCGCGACGTGGATCGTGTCGTTAATAATTTCATGGAATACGACTTCATTGACCGTGCGGGACTTAGCGGTATGAATATGGGGCAGGGCGTAGCAGAGATTGACCTGTATGCCCCGGATGATCTGTATGACCAAATTTTGATGGAGGTCGTCGGAGTAGAAATCCGCGGCAAGGATCACTTGCTCCAGCTGATGCAGGATTTCAGCCATGCCAAGCGGGAATACGACCGTTTCTCCGAAGCGCTGGAGATGGTCAAGACAACCGGCTATGGAATTGCCGCCCCTTCTCTCGCGGAAATGGCTCTCGACGAGCCGGAGCTGATCCGGCAAGGCTCTCGCTTCGGTGTTCGCCTGAAGGCAACGGCACCTTCAATTCATATGATTCGTGTGGATGTGGAATCGGAATTTGCTCCGATCATCGGTACCGAGAAGCAGAGTGAAGAGCTGGTTCGCTTTCTAATGCAGGATTTTGAGAATGATCCGATCAAGATCTGGGAATCCGATATATTCGGCAGATCGCTCCACTCCATTGTTAGAGAAGGAATCCAGGGCAAGATTGCCATGATGCCGGACAATGCGCGCTACAAGCTTCAGGAGACACTTGGACGGATTATCAATGAAGGCTCAGGCGGTTTGATCGCGATTATTTTGTAACGGTTATAGACGGGTTAACCAACAGGCCGGCTGGGTTACAGCCGGCTTTTTCATGTGTTTTCGCGCGGAATTCACCAAATCGGGACTTAATTCACTTGAAAATATTAATCCGCTGTATTACTATAAATTTGTTCCGCGCCTTGAAAACGATGGCAAATGGCGGATTTCCGGGAGAAATATGCCTATTCTGTCCGCTTCAACGTATAATTTACGGCAAAACGGAAACAAAGTATATCAGAATGAATTTCAAATTTACTAGGGAGGTGAATCCTAATGAACAAGACCGACTTGATTTCGCAAGTTGCTGAAAGCACTGAATTGTCCAAGAAAGACGCTACTAAGGCAGTAGATGCTGTTTTTGAAGCGATTGCGGGCGCACTTCAAAGCGGAGATAAAGTACAGTTGGTTGGTTTCGGTAACTTTGAAGTTCGCGAGCGCTCCGCTCGTAAAGGCCGTAACCCGCAAACCGGAGAAGAAATCGAAATTCCTGCGAGCAAAATCCCGGCATTCAAGCCTGGCAAGGCGCTCAAAGACGGAATCAAATAAGATTTCTACATATCTTCCGTGATCAAGGTCCGTGGGCACTAGTGTTCACGGGCCTTTCTTATGAATTCCAGAACGGGAAGGAGCTACATTCATGGAGCAGTCCGGACAAGGAAGCGAGCAAGGAATGGGCGGCGACTATTTTGTCGTAAAAGCTAAGGACCAGGGGGTTACCGTAATCGGTCTGACCCGCGGGAAGGACACCCGTTTTCATCATACGGAAAAACTCGACAAAGGCGAGGTGTTGATTGCCCAGTTCACCGACCACACTTCTGCGGTCAAGATCAGGGGCAAGGCTGTTGTATACACCAAGTATGGTATCGTGAATACCGAGGAATAATTGTTAAGCAGGCATAGCCTGCTTTTTTCTTTTGTAGAATGAAATAAGGGACAGCATTCTGCAGGTTAATTGGACGGAGGGAGCGCAGCCCATGGACAAGAAATGGTTGATCCGGTCATTGTTATTTGCCTTCAGCACTGTCATGCTATGTGCATGGTTAATCGGACCGGGGGGAGCTTTGCCGAAGGGCGGTGCCCTTTCGGCTGCTTCTGTCGTTGCTCCTGCTTCCTCCCTCGTGCTGACCGATGAGAATCTGGTGGACGGCTTGGCCTCGCTTGAATTATCGGTACGGATTGCCAAGGTGGACTTGAATGGCCAAATTCTTTCGATCGATCTGCGGGTAGCCGAGGAACAATTTGATAAACAGCAATTGTATCAGAGCATGGCGGAAGTCATCTCATTCGCTATGGAGGATACCTCCAACATCGACCAGCTGCTGCTAAGGCTGATTGCCGAGGATCAATGGCTTGGCACCAGGTACTTACTGCTAGCAGCGGATGTCCGCCGGGGAGCCTGGCCGGTACAGGCCCTGGAGGAGCTTCGGAATTCCGGTCAAGAGGAGCTTTCGCCATCACTAATCCGATGGTTCAGAATCACGGCGACGCATCTTTGGAAGGAGCATATTCCTTATTGATCGTACAGTGCGCTCCATATGAACATGTGCTATAATAGACAAGATTGTGACATTCTTGAAGCTTAAAGAGGAAGTTCAAAAAGTCAGCTTTTGATCACGAAGTGTTCCAAGGCGTTGATTCGGCGTCGAATCTTGCGTTCACCCTCGAAGTCCGAGCGGATGCTTACGAGGCATGCTTCCTTTGGAAGCATTTTGCTCATGTAGGTTCTGCCTACACTCCGTTCCTCCTTCTTCGGGTTCTCGCAACCTTCTCGGTGCTAAAAACCTGACTTTTTGAACACGAACTTAATCGGTTAGGAATGTCCTTATATAGCAGCTCGGAGGCAGATGATGAGACCTGATCACATAACCGAATTGGCTCGAAAATATGTCGACTACGACATGATTTCTACTCACACGGAGCTTCCGGATTTTCCGGTACCCCGTGTTCGTTTGCTTTATACGTTCCTGAACCATCGGGAACAGCACTCCGGACAGCTGACAGAGGCCGGTCCGCTGGCGGCTTTCCTCGTCCAGTTAGGTCTGGATACGCATGACATGATTGATGTTGAAGACAGGCAAAAGGAAGAAAAGGAAATGCGCTCCCGCCAGTTGAAAGTGCTTGCTGGAGATTACTTCAGCAGCGTGTTCTATCAGCTCCTGGCGCATAGCGGTCAGATTCGCCTGGTGAATTCCATGAGCGCGGCCATTTGCGAAGTGAACCGGCTGAAGGTTCGCCTATATAATAGCTTGAAGCGCATGCTGCTTCCGGCTGAAGCCTATGTGAAGGAACGTGTTAAGCTAAAAATGACGTTGTTCCTTTCTTTTTCTCAACAGATGGATAAATCGGTGCGGAATGTTTGGGATTTGCTGCTGGAGGAGCTCAGCCATTGTGAGGTTGTGATGGAAGAGATCAAGCAGAGTGTAACGTCGCCTGCAGAACGAAAAGGCTTCGCCTATCTGAAAATGTTGGAATCGGCTACAGCAGAGGACAAGGAGCGAATTTCGCGAGACAGTATTGGGCCAGGGGAATGGCATCAATTGCTCAATAAGTATACGATCAGGGAACAGCTTCTGACGATGTTGGGTCATTCGGCGGATAGGGTGGAGCAGCTGATTGGAGAATGTCAGGGAGACAAGTTGCGGGCTGAGCTTGCTGCCGTGCTCGAACCGGTGAAAATGGCGCTTGCGCCGGAACGTCAGATGATACAGGAAGGGTGAGGTCTTGGACATGAACAGCAACCAGGCGGAGACAAAAGAGCGGTTTGTTCATTCGGTGTTCGAGAGCATCGCTCCCAAATACGATATCATGAACGATATTATAAGCTTCAGGCGGCATAAGGCCTGGCGCAAATTCACAATGAACAAAATGAATATGCAGCATGGGGATTCAGCGATCGACCTGTGCTGCGGCACCTGCGACTGGACCATCAGCATGGCGAAGACAAGCCAGGGACCGATTACCGGTCTGGATTTTAGCGATAATATGCTGGAGATTGGCCGGGCGAAGATTAAGGAGCAGGGAATAGAGTCGAATATTACTTTGATTCAAGGGAACGCCATGGCGCTGCCCTTCGAAGATAACAGCTTCGATTATGCGACAATTGGATTCGGGCTCCGCAATGTGCCGGACTTGAGACAGGTGCTTCAGGAAATGAAGCGGGTCGTCAAGCCGGGCGGAATGGTTGTATGTCTGGAACTGTCCAAACCGACCTGGCAGCCGTTCAAAGGAATTTATTATTTTTATTTCAAGCATTTGCTGCCGATGCTCGGAAGATTGATTGCCAAGCGATACGAGCAATACAAGTGGCTGCCGGATTCGCTTGTTCAGTTCCCGGGCCGAAAAGAACTGGCGGATATATTCCGGGAGACCGGACTTGCCGAAGTAGAAGCATATGCATTAACCGGCGGTATTGCCGCATTGCATATTGGCAAGAAGGAGTAGAGTATGTTTAGGAAAATAGGTATTTTTCTGCAAATGATAAAATTCGAGCATACGGTTTTTGCTCTTCCATTTGCATTTATGGGTACGCTGCTCGGCGCTGTTACGGTCAACCATTCGATGCCGACCTGGGCACAGATCGGCTGGGTTCTCATCGCGATGTTCGGGGCCCGCAGCGCGGCGATGGGCCTGAACCGTCTGATTGACCGGGCCAGCGATGCCAAGAATCCGCGGACTGCAAATCGCGCGATCCCAGCCGGACTTCTGAAGATCGGCGAAGTTATTATTTTTATTATTGCATCCTTTGCACTTTTGTTCTGGGCTTCCTCCCAGCTTAATTCCTTATCGATGAAGCTGCTGCCAATCGCAGTAGTCATGCTGGTGTTCTACTCTTTTACCAAGCGTTTCACATGGTTGTGCCATATTGTCCTGGGACTGACCATCGCCCTCGCGCCGCTCGGCGGCTGGGTAGCAGTTACAGGCAAGGTGGACGCGGCGGCATGGGTCCTGTTCGGAACGATTGTGTTCTGGGTTGCCGGCTTTGACATCGTCTATGCCTGCCAGGATGTGGAGTTCGACACCAAGGAAGGCTTGAATTCCATTCCGGTCCGGTTTGGAGTGGCCAATTCGTTGAAGATTGCCAAGGCGTTCCATATCATCACCGCTATCGGCTTTATTGGACTGCTATTATTAAGTCAGCTTGGCTGGTGGTACATCGCGGGAATGGTTATCGCTTACCTGATTTTGTTCTATGAACACTATATTGTGTCTCCTGCGGATCTTAGCCGCTTGCAGACATCCTTCTTTACCATGAACGGTGTGCTTAGCATCGTCGTCTTTTCCTTTACTCTGATTGATCTGGTGGTGCAGTAAATTTGAGCAATAACCATGGTCAAAGAAAGATTGTTGTCGGAATAACAGGTGCGAGCGGCTCCATATATGGAATCAGATTAGTACAAGCTTTGCTCGATACTGGTTATCAGGTTCATCTGGTCATTTCAAATGCGGGGTGGCGGGTGCTGAATGAGGAGCTGGGCTGGAGCGCTGCGGAGCGGGAGCGTATGCTGAGCGAGCATTTTGAAGCCGCCAGCGGCTCCCTCGTCTACCATCCGGCCGGCGATATCGGGGCCACGATTGCCAGCGGCTCCTTCCTTGTGGAGGCAATGGTCATCATGCCCTGTTCCATGGGCACGCTGGCCTCGGTTGCTAACGGAATCTCCGATAATCTCATGACCCGGGCTGCGGATGTCATGCTGAAGGAAGGACGGCCTCTGGTTCTGGTTCCCCGCGAGACACCGCTGCACGCTATTCATTTGGAGAATATGCTGAAGCTGGCCCGGCTGGGAGTTACTATTGTACCGGCTATGCCGGCCTTTTATTTCGGACCTCAATCCATAGAGGATCTGGTTCGTTTTCTGGTCGGCAAGGTGCTGGACACACTTCGAATCGAACATTCACTGTTTACTAGATGGGGGGATCGCAATGAACATCAGAGAGAATGAAGATATCCTCATCGGGAAGATCAAATATACCAATGTCTGGCCCGTATTTCATTATTTTGAGGCAAGTAGGCTCCCGCTGCCGGCCAGCCTGGTGACTGAAGTTCCTTCCAGGCTTAACCGGCGCATGCTTGAGCACACGCTGGACTTGTCACCAGTCTCCTCCTTCTCCTACGGCTACGGATCGGAAGAGCTTCTGCTCCTGCCGGATTTGTCCGTCAGCACAGATGGTCCTGTCCACTCGATCCTGGTCTTCTCGCGCAAACCGCTAAAGGAAATTCGGAACGGAACATTTGCGTTGACGAATACTTCCGCGACTTCGGTGAACCTGCTCAAGATCATTATGGAGCGGGCCTATGAAGGTAAGCCGACATATTGGGACAGCGAGCCCGTGCTGGAGAAAATGATAGAGAACAGCGACGCGGCTCTGCTGATCGGGGATCATGCGATCCAGGCCTCCTGGAAGGATCACGGTTATATCGTCACGGATTTGGGGGAAGTCTGGAGGGAGTGGACCGGGTACAGCATGACGTTTGCCGTCTGGGCGGTGCAGCGTTCTCTTGCCGAGCAGTATCCGGAGTTTGTCTCCGCCGTGTGTGAGGCGTTCCAGACCAGCAAAGCGAAAAGCCTTTCTAATCTTAAGCCGCTTGCAGATGAGGCGATGACTCAAATCGGCGGCACAGCATCTTACTGGAATCATTATTTTCATAACTTGCGCTACGACTTCCCGGAACACCGTCAGGCCGGGCTGGCTCTGTATTTCGCTTATGCCAGAGAATTGGGTCTGCTGGATCACGAGGTCCGGATGAACATATGGAATGACAATAAGCTGATACGGGTGAAAGAATGAAATTATTGGACATTTTCGGCGCACTAAAAAAAGATATGGATGTTATTGAGCAGCAATTGTACCGGAGCATCGAAGGCGATGAGGACCTGCTGAGCGAGACTTCTCTCCACCTGCTGAAGGCGGGAGGGAAGCGGCTGCGCCCTGTGTTTGTCCTGCTAGGCGGAAAGTTCGGAGACTACGATTTGAACAAGCTGCAGCATGTAGCGGTTCCGCTAGAGCTTATTCACTCGGCATCCCTCGTTCACGATGATGTCATTGATGATGCGGGGACAAGACGCGGCAAGCCCACGGTAAAGGCCAAGTGGGATAATAAAATTGCGATGTACACGGGGGATTTCATCTATGCCAAGGCATTGATGATGGCGACTACGCTGGAGAACCCGGAGCTGCATCGGATTTTGGCCAAGGCGATGGTTCAGATGTCCATCGGGGAAATGGAGCAAATCCGTGATTTCTTCAATACGGATCAAAGCGTGCGCAATTACCTGCTCCGTATCCGCCGCAAAACGGCGCTATTGATCGCAATCAGCTGCCAGTTGGGAGCATTGGCTGCCGACGCGCCATCATCAGTTCATCACCGATTGTACCGCTATGGCTATAATGTAGGCATGGCCTTTCAAATCCGGGATGATCTGCTGGATTTATTGGGCACCGAGAAGACCATCGGCAAGCCGCCGGGAAGCGATATGCGACAAGGCAATATTACGCTGCCGGTCATTTATGCGCTGCAGGAAGAGGGATTGAGAGCACCGCTGCTTGCAGAGCTGGAGCAAATCCGCGCTGCCGGACTAACGGCTGATACTTCCTCAGCCATCAACATGATTCGCCGGAGCGAGGGAATACGCCAATCCGAGGAGCTGGCTGACCGGTTTATCGCCAAGGCCTTTAATGCTCTGGAAGGGCTGCCGGAGTGCAAGGCGAAATCGCATTTGAAGGAGATCGCTCTGTTTGTTAACAAACGTTCTTACTAGAAAAGTGAAAAGTGATAAACTCCTTATCAGCTCTCTTTTTTTCTGGTAAACTACGGTTGATCTTTATCCTTCGCCGGTAGGCGGATGCTTCAGTATATTGACAAGTGAGACGGAGGTTAGTTATGGAGCGGACTTTTTTGATGGTGAAGCCGGATGGCGTTCAACGCGGATTGATCGGCGAGATTGTTGGCCGGTTTGAGAAGAAGGGCTTCAAGCTGGTGGCGGGGAAGCTGGTGACCGTTAGCAAGGAGCAGGCAAAAGCTCATTATGCCGAGCATGAGGGCAAGCCCTTTTTCGACAGCCTGATTACATTCATTACCTCAGGGCCTGTATTTGCCATGGTATGGGAAGGCGACGATATTATCGAGCTGTCGAGAATGGTGATCGGCAAGACGAAAGTAACGGAAGCGCTGCCAGGCACGATTCGCGGTGATTACGCTGCTCACACGCCATTCAATCTGATTCATGGTTCGGACAGTCCGGAAAGTGCGGAGCGGGAGATCGCCAACTTTTTTGACGAATCGGAGCTCGTGCTCTACGCTAAAAGTATTGCAACTTGGGTCTAATGATTGGGGGATAATGTGATGCTGCCGGAAGAACAGATTCAGATGGATCCGGACTATCTCGGATTTATTCAAAGTATCAAGAAGAGCACAGGCATAGATTTGGCCCAATACAAGGAAGCCCAAATGAAACGCAGACTGACTACGCTGCGCAACAAGAACGGCTTTCCTTCATTTGATGCCTTTTACACAGCCATGATGCAGAGCAAGCCTTTATTCTATGAATTTCTGGACAAGATGACGATCAATGTTTCGGAGTTCTGGCGGAATCCGAATCGTTGGGAGGTGCTTCGGGACAAGGTGCTTCCGTCCTTGCTTCCTGAATCCGGAACCCCCAAGCTGCGCATCTGGAGTGCGGCCTGCTCAACAGGAGAGGAGCCGTATACGCTGTCCATGATTCTGGCTGAGAAGGGATTGCTCCATAGTACATATTTGCTGGCGTCGGATATTGATGAAGGGGCGCTGGCAAAAGCCGCAGAGGGCAAATATCTGGAGCGTTCATTGAAGGATGTTCCCGAGGAGATTGCGAAGAAATACTTCACACAGGACGGAGCGATGTTCCGCTTTGACGAGAAGGTGAAGAAAGCCGTGAACTTTAAGAAGCAAAATCTGCTGCTGGACAAATTCGAAGAGGGCTTTGATCTGATCGTATGCCGCAATGTAATGATTTATTTTACAGAGGAAGCAAAGCATCAGCTCTATCACAAGTTTGCAGGAGCGCTGCGCCCGGGGGGCATTTTATTCGTCGGAAGCACTGAACAGATCTTCTCGCCTTCGCAATACGGATTTGAGTCTGCCGATACGTTCTTTTATCGTAAAAAAGCCTAGCCGCTGTATATTCCTCCTCTCGTTATCCCATAATGACGAACAACAGGGTCAATAGGAGGCAGGGCATATATGGATAAGAGAAAGGTCATTGATGCTTACCGGAGAGGATTATTGACGCTGCAGGAGTGCTCTCAGGTGCTGGGGCTCGAAAAGGCACAGCTGTCAGGAATATTGGAGCAATCCTACAGCGACAAGCGGCGTGAGCTATTGGATGAGCAGCAGCATGCGTCAGGACATCCTTAATCTTCCGGTATTCCGGGCCGATTTCCTTGCTGCATATTTTTTTAACCACCCGTTTTTGCAGGTAGTATTCCTGCAGAAACGGGTTTTTTATCTTTATGCAGCCGATCACACAAATGATTTTTTCAGCGAGCATCATAAACAGAATTCCCCTAGATAAAAACCACCCCAAAGTATATGTCATGTAATCCAAGTGTAATTTTTTATGGAATTATTTCTGAATGATAATGAAATATCTTATAAACATTTCGCAAATTTATTCATAATTTATGTCAATATAGACTATGCTAACGTTTATTATAAACGAATATTGATGTTTTAGGGTTTTTTATGTAAAAAAGCGCTTCACAAAGAAAGGTATATGTGATTAAATAAGAAAGTATCAAGTGAAATAAATATGAAATACTATGAAATAAATATGAATCTAATTTCACTTGAAGTATTCCATTTGGAGAAGGGAGGGAATTGTACGTTGAATTTGTACGTAATCCGACATGGACAATCAACAATGAATATCGGAAAAGGAGGCGGAGCAGATTGTGAGCTATCTGAAATAGGATATTGGCAAGCTCAGCAAATACCCACGTACTTTAAGGATATTAAAGTTAAGGTCATATTTTCTAGTCCGCTTCGAAGAGCTCTTCTATCAGCATTGCCTCTTGCACGTGCCTGCAACTTGCCGGTGATCCTGGTTCCCGAAATGTCTGAGATGTTTCTGGATCAATGGACAGAGTATCGGGATTATAACTGGCTAAGATGCGACCAAATTGAAAGCGATTACGACAACGTGAGGTTTATACATACACACGATAAAAGTAAGCAGTGGTGGCCGGTATGGCCGGAGGATCAACGTGCGGTAAGAGCTAGAGTTCGTTCTTTTTATGATAGGCATATTGCTCCAGAACTAGGGACTGACGAGAACATTGTTGTTGTTGGGCATGGACAATCTACTGCGGACTTGAAGCAAATTGCTAATCCAGGTGATATGATTCCGGTCTATAATGCCGGTATTGTCAAGTTCACGATGAGAGCTGATGGTAAATGCGAGTCTGCCGAAGTTTTTACCGAACATCTAGGAATACATGTAGCTGATTGAATCTT
Organism: Paenibacillus apis; assembly: GCF_018333295.1. Classification (NCBI taxonomy): domain Bacteria; kingdom Bacillati; phylum Bacillota; class Bacilli; order Caryophanales; family Paenibacillaceae; genus Paenibacillus; species Paenibacillus apis. Next base: position 109,463 of record NZ_BORS01000008.1, on the reverse strand, counting down.
ATTCACTTAATAACAAGGCCCAATTAGGAGGTTTTTTATAATGAATTTCAAAAAAATTACACTTTTGTTGACTGCATTAGTTTTAGTCTTTTCTATTACTGCATGCTCGTCGGGCTCTGGCAATTCAGTGACATCCGATGCAAGCAATAACATTTCGTCCGAGAATGGGTCATCAACATCAGTGAATGGTGAAGATGAAGGTTTAGTACCGGAGCCTGGTGCAAAGCTGGTCATTTGGGAAGGTAAGGATGAGCAGCCTTTCATTGAAGCGATTGCGAAGGAGTTTACAAGCAAATATAATATTCCGGTCGAATTTCAGGAGGTTCCAGCTACGGAACAACGGAAAAAGTTGAAAACTGACGGCCCTGCCGGCCTGGGCGCGGATATATTGGTTATGCCTCATAATACCTTAGGCGATGCGGTAGCTTCTGGCATTTTACTGCCTAATGATTATTATGCAGAAGAAACAATAGCCAACTACCCTAAGGAACTGGTGGATGCTGTATCGTTGGACGGTATGATCTATGGCTACCCTCGTAATGTAGAAACCTACCTCTTGTATTACAACAAGGAGCTTGTTGATGAGGAGGTTCTAAAATCATGGGACAGCATTGTCGAATTTGCTAAAGGATATAACGATGTAGCTAACAATAAGTTTGGTTTTATGTGGCAGGTGACGGATTTTTATTATAACTATTCTTGGATTGGGGGGAGCGGGGGTTATATCTTTGGAAACAATGGAACGGACCCGGACGATATTGGTTTGAATAGCGATGGCGCTATTGAAGGAATGCAATTTTTCCAAAGCTTAAAAGCAGCTCTTCCGATTAAAGGTGTCGATGCAACCGCAGACGTAAAAACTAACCTGTTCCAAACCGGGAAATTGCCGATCAATATGGATGGAGTAGCTCAATTGGGAAACTTCACGAAGGAAAAGCTGGGATTTGAAGTTGGGGCGGTTCCTCTTCCTCCGATGCCAAACGGCAAGACGCCTATCAGTTTCTCTGGAGTAAAAGCTTATTATGTAAGCTCATTCAGCCAATATCCGAATGCAGCTAAATTATTTATTCATTTTGCCACTACAGAAGAAGCTGCAATGAAGAACTTTGAATTAACGGGGATCATTCCGTCGCTTAATGGCATGGATTCTCTGCCTGAAATTACTGGTAATGAGGTAGTGAAAGCATTTACAGAGCAAATTAAAAACTCTCAGCCGATGCCCAATATTCTTCCAGCGACTCAAATGTGGGGACCGATGACTGCTGCCTTGGAATTAATCTGGGAAGGCGCCGATGTAAAGACGACACTGGACAAGGCTGTTACTGACATCAAGGCAGGCATTGAACAGCAAAGCGCTAAGTGATTCTCGGATTGTAGTAGATAACATAAAAGTTAAGCAGTTATCCTCTTCAAAATGGATAATTGCTTAACTTGAAGGAGATGTAATACTGATAATGAAACCCAACAGGAAGACGGCATCCATTCTCTCCGTCGTTGCAATGGGACTGGGACAAATCTATAATCGCCAATACATAAAGGGTATTCTAATGCTCTTATTACACGGCTTGGGATTATATTACATTGTCTTTAATTTAAAAGAAGCATTATGGGGCATCATTACTTTGGGCGAAAAGGCTCAGCAATTGGAACTGGTTGGAAAAGTATATAAGATGATTCCTGGCGATCATTCCATTTTCTTGATTGTTCAAGGATTGATTGTGTTGTTCGGGCTTATTGTGTTTGGCTATGTATACATTGCTAACATTAAAGATGCATATAAAGTCGGGAAGTCCCTTGAACAAGGAATTCGACCTCATAAATTTATAGAATCATTGAAATATGTTAGTCAGCATAGGTTTCCGCAGCTGATTATTTCTGTACCGCTTCTTTTTGTGTTCTTCTTTACCGTTCTACCGCTTGTATTTTCGGTCATGATTGCTTTTACTAACTATTCGTCGCCTAAGTATTTACCCCCCGCTAATTTGATAGATTGGATTGGCTTTGATGCCTTTAAACAATTGTTTACATTGAACAAATGGGCAAATACATTCTACGGGGTGCTAAAATGGAATGTTATTTGGGCGGTTCTTGCTACGGTATCGACATTCTTCGGTGGATTTGGCGTGGCGCTTCTGGTGCAGAGCACCAGAACACGACTCAAATCCGTATGGAGGACGATATATATTTTGCCCTTTGCGATTCCGAGTTTTGTCTCATATTTAATTATGCGCAACATGTTTAATTCTCAGTTTGGACCGATTAATCAGTATTTGAAATGGATCGGTATTCAGGGACCATCCTGGCTCTCTGACCCTACCTGGGCAAAGGTAACCGTGTTATTAGTTAACCTCTGGCATGGTTATCCAATATCGATGCTGTTGATCATCGGAATACTAACTACAATTTCCAAAGAATTGTATCAAGCCGCAGAAGTTGATGGAGCCTCTGCCTTCCAAAAATTTAGAATGATCACATTCCCAAGCGTTATGTATTCTTTATCTCCGATCCTAATTGGTATGTTTGCCGGCAATGTGAATAGCTTCAGTGCTATTTTCCTATTAACCAACGGCAACCCGGCTAACAGCGAGTATCAATTCGCGGGAAATACAGACATTCTGATTACATGGCTATATAACCTTACGATGAACCAAGGTAATTATAATTTTGCATCTGTCATCGGTATCATAATCTTTATCATCTTGGCAACTCTGTCGATCTGGAATGTTCGGCGGACACGCTCATTTAAAGAGGAGGATCTTAACTGATGATAAGTGCAGCGAAGTTGAAAAAAATTGTGGGCGACTTTAGTCACCATTTACTCCTGATTGTCATTGCCATCGTTACGATCTATCCTGCCTTATGGGTTGTATTAGCCTCTTTCCGGCCAGGAACTGCGCTATACAGCGAGCATTTGCTGCCTGAACGTTTTACCATTGAGCATTATTTAGAGCTTTTTAGAGAGTTTCCTTTTGCACAATGGTATATGAATACGCTCAAAATTGCGATTGTATCCATGGTATGCAGTACATTCTTTGTACTGCTGACCGGTTACGCTGTTTCACGCTTCCGCTTCCGTGGACGGAAAAGCTTGATGTCGGGACTATTTGTTCTGAATATGTTTCCTTCTTTTATGAGTATGATTGCAGTTTACATTTTGTTGTTAAATATGAATTTACTGAATAAGCATTCTGCTTTGATGTTTGTCTATTCAGGCGGGGCAGCTATGGGGTATTTGCTGGTAAAAGGCTATTTCGACACCATACCACGGAGTCTGGAAGAGGCGGCCAGAATAGATGGGGCCAATCACTGGATTGTGTTCTTTAGAATTTTTGTCCCCCTATCGAGGCCATTAATTGTGTATTTGTCGGTAACCTCGTTTGCCGGGGCGTTTAATGATTTTATTTTCGCTCAAATGGTGCTTCGAACCAAGGAGCAGCAGACGCTGGCAGTCGGATTATACAACATGGTAAGCAGTCAATTTTCAACACAGTTTACTTTGTTTGCTGCTGGATGTGTATTAGTTGCACTGCCTATTACACTAGTGTTCATGTTCTTCCAACGCTTCTTAGTGGAAGGGTTGACCGCTGGTGCTGATAAAGGATAGTCCGTAAGAGAGCTCGCGAGGTTATTGTGCTCGCGAGAAATCTCTGAATTGTATCTTGTCGTAGAAGGAGATTGGAGGAGAAGCTGTGTTTGATTTACATACACACCACGAAAGATGCGGACATGCAAGCGGCGCATTGGAGGACTATATAGAAATCGCAATTTCAAGAGGTATGAAAGTTCTTGGAATAACCGATCATTCTCCGTACTTTTTTTCAGATGAGGACAAGCCTTTTCCGAAACTAGCGATGGGAAAAAGTGAATTCTTTAAATATGTAGAAGAAGCTTACTATTTAAAAAAGAAATACAAGGATCAAATAGAACTGTTAATTGGTGTTGAATCGGATATCTTTAAGGAACACATTGACTTATATGATCACTCTTATAGCAGCTTTCCGCTTGATTATGTCATTGGGTCGATCCATTTTACTTCTCCCTCGCTTGTGAGTAAGGGCGTGGATTGGAGCACCGCCTCTGAAGAAGAGCGGGACGAGGAATTCAAAAGGTTTATTGAGTTAATGCAACTGTCTGTTCAGAGTAGATGGGTTAATATCATTGGACATATGGACAGGTTTAATCGGGGGTATGAGTCGTTCCAAAATTTATATGCGCCTTATATAGGGCCGCTGCTCAAGACTATGGCCCAAAGAGGAGTTGCCCTAGAAGTAAATACTGGAGGATTCCGAAAATCCCCAGAGGACTGGTATCCATCTATCAATGTGATTGAGCAGGCCTATTATTATGGAGTGGAGATTACATTTGGCTCAGATGCTCATGATCCTTTGCGGGTCGGAAACGAGTGGGAGAAGGTACGTAACACATTAGCGCAAATTGGATTTAGAAGATGGGTTATTTTCAGACAACGCAATCCTTATTACTTGGATCTCAAATCTTAATAAATCTGGAGGGTATTTATGAAGAAGAGGTTATCAGGAGTACGGCCCTTCAGCGTCATCAATCAATCAGTGGGACTAAAGCTTTTTTTGATAATTATTTGCAGTATTGTTGTGCTCGTATCGACTCTTGGAGTGGCCTCTTATTCAATATCGAAGAGTATTATTAAAAAGAAGGTTGCTTCTGCGTCTCTGCAAACGATTGAACAAGCTTCAGATAAATTAAATTTTCTATTTGGGGTATACGAGAGTCAATCTAGACAGCTAATGGTAGATCAAGAACTCATTGGACAATTGCTTGCCTATAATGAGCCTGGATTATCCACTGCCGGGAAGAACCAGTTAACGAATAATATTGTTGAGAGATTAAACAGTATAGTTGCGGCAGATAAAAGGCTGTTCTCGGTGAGACTTGTCCCGAAAAATTTGGATAAAACAAAGCTATTGAGTTCAAAGGGTGCAAGCTCACTGAATTTGACTGATGATAACCATTCGTGGCTCAGCCAAGTGATTGAAGCGAATGGTGAAGTCGTATATATGCCTGCTCAGAAGAAGGGGCTATTTGATCTGAATTCCGAGCCTACGATGATGATTGGACGACTACAAAAGAATCTAAATAATCCAGAGAAAGAATATATTATCTTGTTTGAAGTCAGGGATCAGGCATTAACAGATGTTCTGGCGAACATCTCTCTGGCTGAATCGAGCCGGATTATGTTAATCGGCAATGACAACAATATTGCTCACATTGAGGATATAAGTTTACTGGAAAGTAAATCATCACTCCGTATATTTGATACCGGTCATGGAGAAGAAGACAGGGGATCCATCTTTATTAAAGATGAGCAGAGCAAGACTCAGCTTGTAGTGTACAAGCGCAATGAACTATCCAATTGGATGGTGGTGGGTGTAGCACCGGTTAGTGAGCTGGTTCAAGAGACGAGTAGTATTATTACAGTTACTATTGGTATCATAATCATTTCTGCGTTATTAAGTATCGCTATCGGTTTTTTTGTACTTCGAATGGTAGGGAAACCCTTGCAGCAGCTTTCTTCCTTAATGGAGGAGGGAGAGGGAGGGAACTTATCGGTACGTACAAAATTTAAAGGACAAGATGAAATAGGCAAGCTGGGAAAGAGTTTTAACCGGATGATGGAGAAAATCTCCCTATTAGTCACCAAAACCGATGGTTCCGCACAGCATGTATTCCATACTGCTTTTGAATTGTCTGAGGTTTCTGAGAAGACTTCTGAGATGGCGAGAGAAGTGGCTTCAGCAATTGAACAAATCGCAAAAGGGGCTATGGAGCTTTCGATCGAGGCGGAAAGAGAGATGACTTATGCCGAGAACATTGGCCTGAGTATGAATAAAGTAATTGATTTTAATTCAAAAATGGAAGAGTCGGCTGACCAAGTGTATTTAATTAGCAGTCAGGGAACAGAGTATATGAACGACCTCATCTCAAAGACCAATACAACGGAAGAACTGACAAGCTCTATGGTCGGTAAAGTAGATCGGTTGAAGGAAAGTACCATTTCAATTCATAAAATATTGGAAGTATTAAAGACGATGACGCAGCAGACGAACATATTATCTTTGAATGCGTCGATTGAGGCAGTCAGGGCAGGTGCAGCAGGAAAAGGATTTATGGTCATCGCCAATGAAATACGCAATCTGTCAGATCAATCGAAGGAGTCTATTGGTATTGTACAGGCAATTACCAGCGATATTCGAAATGAAGTTGAGGCGACAGTTGAATTGCTCCTTACAGCATCTCCGTTGTTAAACGAACAGATTCGTTCAATTAAGGAAGCTGCAACTATATTTGATCATGTACGGGAGAAAATGGACTTGTTTATTGAGCATAATAAGTCATCTATTTCGTCAATTAAGGAATTGAATCAATCACAGTTAATTTTGTCGGAGTCAATAAGTAATGTGAGCGCGGTAGCGGAGCAGTCATCAGCAGCTTCTGAGGAGGTGGCTTCGATCACATCCGAGCAATTAAGCAGCAGCGAGAAGCTAGTCGGTCTCTCCCGCAAACTTGAGGATTTGTCACAAAAACTGAAAGAATCATTAAAACTATTCCAAACAAGAAATAAGGAGAGTGAATAGGGAAAGGCAGGGGAGACATGTGTTTGATATAGGCTCAGGTGTATGGCATATCACTTACTTGGATATGACGATCAGGATATTAATAGCCTTATTGCTGGGCGGGATCATTGGTTTTGAACGGGAAGTTAATAATCATGCAGCTGGATTTCGAACCCATATACTTGTCTGTGTTGGTTCTGCGACAATTATGTTGTTATCTATTTATGGATTTGGAGAATTTGCCGGTGAATCCAATGTTAGAATGGACCCGGCCCGGCTAGCTGCTCAGGTTATCACTGGTATTGGCTTTTTAGGGGCAGGTGCTATTATTCGAACAGGATCGTTTGTTTCCGGTTTAACGACAGCAGCCTCAATCTGGGTCGTGGCGGGGATTGGTCTTTGTGTTGGGGCTGGATTCTATTATGTGGCAGTTCTTGTCACTTTGCTCGTACTAGTCAGCTTGTTCGTATTCCAGAAGTGGGAGAAGTATATACTCCGCAAATACAGAAGACATGAAATGAATATAAAAATGTATGATCATCAAGGAACTTTAGGGCAAATTGTAGAAGAACTAGATGAACAGGGAATACAGATACACGAATTGCTGGTTCAGTCAAACAACAAGACGGAAGAAAAATCGAAAACCATAATTGTTCGCTTAAGCGTTAAATTGCCCCGGGAGAACAAAATTGTAAGTGCAATAAACAGGATTTACAATTTTGAAGACGTATTGTCAATAGAAATATCCAATTTATTCAATCTCTCTAAGAAACTCAACTAGATTCAACGGGATATTCATTATAAAATAAAGAGTAATATCTTTAATGTACTCATTTTTTGGAGAGGTGATTGAAATCTCTACTATAAAAGATGTAGCTCTTCTGGCAGGAGTTTCGCCAGCAACTGTCTCGAGAGTTATTACGCAAAAAGGTAATATTGCAAGTGAAACAAAAGCAAGGGTTTTATCCGCCATGGAGCAAATTCAGTATGTGCCGGTGCATTCTCAAGCAAATGATAAATCTGGAACAATAGGCTTTTCAATCGCTAGGGATCCAAAGGATATGCTTGACAATGTGTTCTTCAGCAACGTACTTTGCGGAATTTCTGATGCAGTGAAGAAGTTTGACTACAATGTTCAATTCTCCCTGTACTATAACATTGAAGAGTTGATTGAGAAGTCTATAGACTTGTTTAAGAAGAAGCAAGTTAATGGATTTGTTTTTACCAGCATATTCTCCTCGGACAAGGATTTATTGCTAAAGAGTATGCAGGAGAGTCATGTTCCGTTTGTGATGATAGGAAGCAGCTTGAACCAGAATGTTTTTTCTGTTCACAACGATAATATACGAGATAGCTATATGGCGACTAAGTACTTACTGGATAAGGGCTACCGTAAAATATTGTTTCTGACCCCCGATTTAAAACAAGATTTTACTTATGACCGTATTCATGGCTATCAGAGAGCTATTGAGGAAAGCGAAGAGACCGACTTTACCAATATCATCTATTGTGACAATGAAGAATTGGATATAACAAAAGCCCTGGACAAGGCTATTGAGGAAGAAGTGAGCTTCGATGCAATAATAACAATGGAGCCCATTGCATCTTTAATTACATTGAAGTATTGTCAAAACAAAAAAATGAGAGTGCCGGAGGATGTGGGTATTTTGACTTTCAATAACGTTACATATTTAGACAAAGTCGCACCATCCATCACTGGCTTAAACCTGAATCCATCAGCACTTGGAACCGAAGCTGTTCAATTGCTAAGCGAATTAATGGATTCGAAACCACCGGCTTGGGTACACAAAAGTGTGACATTACCTTCAGAAATTATTGAACGGCAATCTACAAATCGTTCTACAGTTAGTTTTATCTGACAAAAGAAGGTCTCTATAAGTCTCGGCAGTGGCGGTCGCGTAGACAACCAAAAGCCTCTAAGAGGAGTTAATGATGTAGATTAGTGCAAATAAAGAAGATCGTCAGCAGTTCACCCATACCGGGTAGGGTTGTGGCGATCTTCTTTTTCACTACCCTATATTCCAGCGTGCTAAAATTATAGCTTTCTTGTTTTTTACGGAAACATGCGTGACAAGACATTGCAACTAATATTATAATGATCAGAAGAATTATCGGATTTTAGCTCTTTACAGTTTAACAGTTTAAAGGGGGAACGCATCCATGACACTACGTTACTTAACGGCCGGGGAGACGCACGGACCCCAGCTGACCGCGATTATTGAAGGATTGCCCAGCAATTTGAAGCTGGATTTCGAGGCTTTGAACTTTGAGCTTGCCCGTCGTCAGAAAGGCTATGGCAGAGGCCGGCGCATGCAAATCGAGAAGGATACGGCTGAGATTGTCGGCGGAGTCCGCCACGGCTTGACGACCGGTGCGCCTGTCGCATTGGTGGTTGCCAATAATGATTGGACTCACTGGCGCAATATCATGAATATCGAACCGATCTCCGGCACAGATGAAGAGAAGCGGCGGGTTCATCGTCCGCGTCCAGGTCATGCGGATTTGAACGGAGGACTTAAATATAATCTGAAGGATCTGCGGAATGTACTTGAACGCTCCAGTGCTCGCGAGACAGCGATACGGGTAGCCGTTGGCGCGATTGCCAAGCAGCTGTTGGGCCATTTCGGCATCAAGATTGCCGGTCAGGTTATCCGGATCGGCGAGATCGAAGCCCCTCCGCACCAGCTTCCGATTGATGAACTGATCTCGAAGACCGAGAATTCCTCGGTACGGGTTGTTGACCCGGAGACAGAGAAGCTGATGGAGGCTTATATCGACAAGATTAAGGAAGAAGGAGACTCCATCGGCGGGATCGTCGAATGTATTGTCGAAGGCGTGCCGGTTGGCCTGGGAAGCCATGTACAATATGACCGCAAGCTTGACGGACGTATTGCCCAAGCCGTGATGTCGATTAATGCCTTTAAGGGCGTGGAGATCGGGATTGGCTTTGAGGCGGGCAGATTGCCTGGCTCCAAGGTGCATGATGAAATTCTGTACAGTGAAGAACGCGGATATCATCGGGCCAGCAACCGGCTTGGCGGCTTTGAAGGCGGTATGACGAATGGAATGCCGATCGTCGTCCGCGGTGTGATGAAGCCGATCCCGACGTTGTATAAGCCGCTGCAAAGCGTAGATATCGATACGAAGGAGCCGTTCGCGGCCCAGGTGGAGCGTTCGGATGCATGTGCAGTGCCAGCGGCCAGCGTCGTGCTTGAGCATGTAGTAGCCTGGGAGGTTGCGAAGGCATTTCTGGAGAAATTCGGCGGTGACTCGCTGGAGGAAATCGAACGGAATGTGAAAAGCTACCTGGCTCAGCTGGAGAGTTACTAATGCGTACGTTAACGGTTGAGCTGGGCGAACGCTCGTATCCGATTCATATTGGCTCCGGCCTGCTTGAATCAGCCGGCGAATATCTGGAGCAGCTTGGGATTAGCAAGAAGAGTCCGCATTTGATCGTAACCGACGATCAAGTGGGGCCGTTGTATCTGGAGCGTCTGACCACTTCGCTGGCTTCAAGCGGATACCGTACTGTTCATGCGGTGGTTGCAGCCGGCGAAAAGTCGAAGTCGTTGACGGTATTCGAGGAGGTTATGACCTCTGCGATTGAAGGCGGACTGGACCGCGGCTCGTCTGTTCTGGCGCTTGGCGGCGGAGTCGTAGGGGATTTGGCCGGGTTTGTCGCCGCTGCCTATATGCGGGGAGTACCTTTTATTCAGGTGCCGACAACCATCCTGGCGCATGATAGCAGTGTGGGCGGCAAGGTTGCAGTCAACCACAGACTCGCGAAAAATATGATTGGCGCTTTCTACCAGCCTGAAATGGTATTATACGATCTGGGTACTTTGCAAACCTTGCCGATTCGTGAAATTCGCGCCGGGCTTGCTGAAATGGTGAAGCATGGCCTGATCTGGGACGCGGCATTTACGTCTTGGTGCAGGGAGCATGCTGAGGAGCTGCTGAATCTCAAGCCCGAATCGCTTGGTTACGGTCTGGAGATGGGCTGTGCAATCAAAGCTCAGGTTGTATCCAAAGACGAGCGGGAGCTTGGTCTGCGGGCCATCCTCAACCTGGGGCATACGCTGGGCCATGCGATTGAAGCGGTTGGCGGCTATGGAGAGCTGTTGCATGGTGAGGCGATATCCATCGGCATGGCAGCTTCCGCAAAAATCGCTGTCAATCGGGGATTCGCGCCTACTGAGCTTTATGAGGAGACAAAGAATTTGCTGCAGCGGTTCGGACTTCCTGTAGCCCTTCCCGAGCACATGGATGAGGAGCGGCTGATTGCTGCTATGATGCATGATAAAAAGTTTGTGTCCCAGCAGCTTGTCTTTGTACTGCCTAGGGAGATTGGAACTGTAGAGATTGTTCCGGATGTGACCTTGGATGAAGTCCGTCAGGTCATCCGTGAATTGAAGGAGGTCGACCGCCGTGTATAACCGGGGGATTCGCGGGGCGACGACGATTGCCCGTAATGAAGAAGAGGAAATGTTATCAGCTACCTTGGAATTATTGAAAGAAATCGTAAAGCGGAATGAAATTGTTCCCGAAGATATCAGCAATGTCTGGATCACGGTCACACCGGATTTGGACGCGACCTTCCCGGCTCGCGCCATCCGCGGCTTAAGCGGCTGGGATATGGTTCCGTTGATGTGCTCCACCGAAATTCCGGTGAAGGGAAGTCTGCCGAAATGTATACGGCTGCTGGTGCAGGTTAACACGAACAAAGGCCAGAGGGAAATGCATCATGTGTACCTGAACGAGGCGCAGAGCCTCCGTCCAGATCTGAGCGTCAAGTAATTCCCTGTTGCCAAAAGCAGCTGGCATAAGGTATATTAGTTTTAAGATTTTTGAGGCCATAGGGCATGCTAGTCTGTGATGAGTGAGTATTAGAGCCGAGTAGAGTTGAGTTTAGCTGAGTTGAGCAGAGTTGAGATCATGATGAGCAGCGGCTATAGGGCCGGGTTAACAGAGGATGAATCCAGGGGACAGGTGTATTTTGCCTATCTGTTCTGGAGAAATTGTCCATGGTTCTGTTTCCTTATATGTTCATCATACGTGAATAATCTGCGATAAAAGCAAACCTCTACTTCGGTAGAGGTTTTTTTGTTATATACCGAAGATTTTCAATATCCGCGAAGGAAGTGAGCGAAATGACAACGCCGCAAGTGGAGCAAGTGATCGGGATGGCCAAAGAATATAATTTGATTCCAGTCGTCCGCACCTTGCTTGCTGACATGGAAACCCCTATCCGCATTTTTCGGCGGATTGCCGAACGGAATTATGCTTTTATGCTTGAAAGTGTAGAGGGCGGGGTGAAATGGGCTCGCTACTCCTTCATCGGTACCGATCCTTTCCTGCTTATGAAGGTGAAGAAGGGGGAGGTGATTCTGGAGAAGAAGGGCGTCCAGTCGACGCTCCAATCCGAGAAGCCCGTGGATGAGCTTAAGGCAATCTTACGGGGCTACCGCAGTCCCGAGCTTCCTGATCTTCCTCCTTTCACAGGCGGAGCCATCGGATTTTTCGGATATGATCTGCTCCAGTATTATGAGAAGCTCCCGGCACATCGCCGTGACGATCTGAATATGCAAGATATGCAATTTATGTTCTGCGATCAAGTGATTGTATTCGACCATGTGAGACAGCATATTTTGCTGGTGGCGAATGTGCATATTCAGGAGGGCGACAGGGATGAGGATATCCGCCGGGCTTATGCGAAGACCGAACGTAAGCTCGACGATATGGCTGCCCTGCTGCAGGAAGAAGGACCTGGAGAAAGCTTTAACCGCAGACCGGTGCCGCGGCAGGTGGATCTGGGGAATATTCAATCGAATCTGACCAAGGAGCAGTTCATTGCCAATGTGGAAAAAGGCAAAGAGTACATCCGGGCAGGGGATATTTTCCAGGTGGTATTGTCCCAGAGATTTCACATCGAGACCGAGGTTGATCCGCTTCATGTCTATCGGGTGCTGCGCACGATGAATCCTTCGCCGTATATGTATTACCTGAAGCTCGGGGAAGAGATCATTGTAGGCACTTCCCCTGAGGTGCTTGTCAAGGTGGAGGGCGAGCGCGTTGAGACGAGGCCGATAGCCGGCACAAGACCGCGGGGAGCGACAGATGCCGAGGATCAACGCTTGGAGCAAGAACTGCTGCAGGACGAGAAGGAACGCGCCGAGCACTTGATGCTGGTTGATCTGGGCCGTAATGACCTGGGGCGGGTAGCCGAATTCGGAACGGTCAGATGTGATTCCTACATGGAGATCGAACGATATTCTCATGTGATGCACATGGTGTCCAAGGTATCAGGCAAGATTCGTGAGGATAAAGACTTCTTCGACGCCTTTCTCTCCTGTATGCCAGCCGGTACGGTATCCGGCGCACCCAAGCTGAGAGCGATGGAGATTATCGCGGAACTGGAAAATGAATCGCGCGGCACATATGCCGGGGCCATTGGCTATCTTGGATTTTCCGGCAATATGGACTCCTGTATTACGATTCGAACTATTGTGTTCAAGCAAGGCAGGGCCTATGTCCAGGCTGGCGGAGGTATTGTCTGGGATTCGATTCCCGAGAACGAATATCAGGAGTCCGTGAACAAAGCCAAGGCGCTGCTGACTGCGATACGAACCGCAGAAGAGATGTTTCCGCCGCAACAGAAGAATGACTCGACAGTGAATCAGGACTATCTGTATGAATACCAGCCGCGGAGCTGACCGATATCCAATTACGACTAGGAACAGGAGGAAGGAAGATGAATGCACAAGAAGCGATTCAAAGCGGAATCTCAAAACTGATTGACGGTCAAAATCTGAGCCGGGAAGAGGCAAGGGGAGTCATGGAATCCATTATGGACGGACAATCGACACCTGCTCAGATCGGCTCGCTGCTGACAGCGCTGCGAATCAAGGGGGAGACGGTAGAGGAGATCACCGGATTTGCCGAGGTGATGCGGCAGTATGCAAGCCGGGTAGACGCGCCAATCGGCCCGTTGCTCGATACCTGCGGCACAGGGGGCTCAGGCATCCACAAGTTTAATATCTCGACCGTGTCAGCGATCGTGGCTTCAGCGGCTTCGGTACGTGTCGCGAAGCACGGCAATCGCTCGGCGTCAGGACGTTCGGGCAGTGCCGATGTGCTGGAGGCGCTCGGCGTCAACATTCAATTGAGTCCGGAGCAGGCGAGACGCTGCCTGGATCAGATCGGCATCTGCTTCTTGTTCGCACAGGTCTATCATCCATCCATGCGTCATGCCGCAGCCCCCCGCCGGGAGCTCGGGGTGCGGACCGTATTCAATATGCTGGGCCCATTGACGAATCCGGCCGGTGCGGACCGCCAACTGCTCGGGATCTATGATGGCTCGCGCACGGAGACGATCGCCTGCGTATTGCGGGAACTTGGCTCACGGAGAGCGCTTGTTGTCAACAGTGCGGAAGGATTGGATGAGATCAGCATCTCCTCGGCAACGAAGGTTTCCGAGCTTAAAGACGGTGTGGTTAAGACTTACGAATTGACGCCGGAGGCGCTCGGACTTCGCAGATACGGATTGTCTGACATGCTGGGCGGCAGCCCACAGGAGAATGCGGCCATCATTCGCAGAGTGCTGGAGGGAGAACGGGGGGCATACCGGGATGTCGTGCTTGCGAACAGCGGGGCCTGCATCTATGTGTCAGGCCAGGCCGAGAGCATCAAGGAGGGCATTCTCTTTGCTGCAGAAGCGATCGACAACGGGAGCGCGCTCGGCAAATTGGAACAACTGATTCAGACAACGGAGGAATTCAGCTATGTATCTTGATCAAATTGTTGCAACCAAACGGGTTGAGGTGGAACGGCTGGCGGAATCCTTTTCGCTTCGGGAAGCGGAGCAAGCCATTTCTGCCCTTCCGCCGACAAAGGGATTTCATAAGGCATTGACGACAGGGCGCCGCCGGGAGCTGGGGCTGATTGCCGAGGTAAAGAAGGCTTCGCCCTCCAAAGGGTTGATTCGACCGGACTTTCAGCCGGTAGAGCTAGCGCTGAGCTATGAAGAAGCCGGGACTGACTGCATATCGGTGCTGACGGATGAAGCGTATTTTCAGGGCAGCAATGCTTACCTGACAGCGATCCGCAATGCAGTCAGCGTGCCGCTGCTCCGCAAGGATTTTATAATTGATGAACGGCAAATTTATGAAGCAAGACTCATCGGAGCTGACGCTGTCCTGCTGATAGCGGCAATTTTGGAGGACTCGCAGCTTCGCGCCTATATGGATATTGCTGCAGGACTTGGACTGGATGTGCTGTTGGAGGTTCACGATGCAGGAGAACTGGAACGGGCGCTCGCGTTGGGTGATGCGAAGCTGATCGGCATTAACAACCGGAACCTGAAGACCTTTGAGACCCGGCTTGAAACAACCGCCGCGTTGGCTGCACTGGTTCCACCAGATGTTACGCTGATTAGCGAGAGCGGGATTTCCAGCAAGGAAGACATAGCTTATTTGACACAAGCCGGAGCAAAGGGCGTGCTGATCGGGGAAACCTTTATGCGAAGAGAAGAGGTTGGAGAAGCGATTCATGATTTATTGGGACCGGTTAAAGGTAATCGAGCGGAATGAATGGAGTTTGTGATAAGGAAAGCGAGAGCAGGGACGGCGTTGCACGGAAGTGAACCTGGGTGCAGTATGGGGGGCATGGCAAGTGAGTAAGGAGACAAAGGTAAAAATCTGTGGACTTCAGGACGTTGAAGTGCTAAAATCTATGATAAACTTGCCGATTGATTATATCGGCTTCGTGTTTGCACGCAGCAAGCGGCAAGTCAGTCCTGTTCAAGCAGCAGGGCTGATGAAGGTGCTCGGAGAATGGACCGGTACATACAGACCGGAAAGTGTCGGTGTATTTGTAAATCCCGATATGAGGCACATGGCTGAAGTGATGGAGCAAGCCGGGTTGGATATTGTGCAGCTGCATGGACAGGAGTCCCCGGCATTGTGCAGAGAGCTGAAGGAACGGTTCGGAGTCAAGGTGATCAAAGCATTGTCCGTAAAGTCAGATGGCAGTCTGCACGGAGTGGGGGATGCGGATGATCTTGACCTTTACGGAGAGGTCATTGACGGGCTGCTGGTAGATGCCTATGATCCGATCTATGGCGGCGGCGCAGGAGTGACCTTTGCCTGGGAGGCGGCGAAGCCGTTGCAGGCTTGGGCGAAAAATTCGAACATCCCGTTTCTGGTTGCCGGAGGACTTCATCCGGACAACGTGCATCGGGTGCTGAACGAACTTGAGCCGGATGGCGTGGATGTATCGAGTGGCGTGGAAAGCAACGGGGTCAAGGACCCCGCTAAAATAACAGCTTTTGTGGAAAGGGTGAAGCGGCGGTGAGCGAAGTGAAGCAGGTACCTGATGAGCATGGACGATTCGGCCCGTTCGGCGGTCGTTATGTTCCTGAGACGTTGATGAATGCACTGATCGAGCTGGAGCAATCGTATCGAAAATACCAGGATGACCCCGAGTTCCTGGAGGAAATCGGCTATTTGCTGAAGCAGTACTCCGGTCGTGAAACCCCGTTATATTATGCAGAGCGCTTAACCAAGCATCTGGGCGGGGCGAAGATCTACTTGAAGCGCGAGGATTTGAACCATACCGGTGCTCATAAAATCAACAATGCAATTGGACAGGGCATTCTGGCCAAGCGGATGGGCAAGCAGAAGGTGATCGCCGAGACAGGCGCCGGACAGCACGGGGTAGCTACAGCTACAGTAGCCGCTCTTCTGGGCATGGAATGCAAGGTATTCATGGGCGAGGAGGATACCAAGCGACAGCAGCTGAATGTCTTCCGCATGAAGCTGTTGGGCGCGGAGGTTGTGCCGGTCATGTCAGGCACTAGGACGCTTAAGGATGCCTGTAATGAGGCGCTGCGTTATTGGGTCAGCCATGTTCAGGATACGTTCTATATTCTGGGCTCCGCAACAGGGCCGCATCCTTATCCGATGATGGTCCGCAATTTCCAACGGATCATCGGCGATGAGACGCGGAGACAGATTCTGGAGGCGGAAGGACGGCTTCCTGACATGCTGGTTGCTGCGGTAGGCGGCGGAAGCAATGCCATCGGGATGTTCTATCCGTTTGTGGAGGATAGCAACGTTCGGCTTGTCGGTGTTGAGGCTGCAGGGAGAGGCGTCGATACGGATTACCATGCGGCGACGATGACGAAGGGAACAAAGGGAGTGTTCCAAGGCTCCATGAGCTACCTGCTTCAGGATGCTTACGGGCAGGTCTTGCCGGCGCATTCGATCTCGGCCGGACTGGACTATCCGGGGATTGGCCCCGAGCACTCCTACCTGAAGGATATACAGCGGGCCGAATATTACCCGATCACCGACCAGGAGGCCCTTGAAGCGCTGCAATTGCTCAGCCGGCTGGAAGGCATCATTCCGGCATTAGAGTCGGCGCATGCGGTGGCACAGGTTGCCAAGCTGGCTCCGCAGATGAAGCAGGATGAGATCCTCGTCATCTGCTTGTCCGGACGCGGGGATAAGGATGTTGAATCCATTATGGCTTATACCGAAGGAGGTGCAGAGCTGTGAAGGAAGCCGTCAGCAACAATTTGATGGAGCAGACGTTCCGCCGTCTGCGTGAAGCCGGAGAGACAGCGCTGATGCCGTTTATTACGGTCGGTGATCCGGACCCCGATACTACAGTCGACATTCTGCTTCAGCTGGAGCAGGCCGGGGCAGATATCGTAGAGCTTGGCGTGCCTTATTCTGACCCGCTGGCTGACGGACCGGTTATTCAGCGGGCATCCGAGCGTGCGCTGGTGCATGGGATTACGATCGAGACATGTCTGGAGACGGCGAAAAAAGCGCGAAATCGTGGCGTAACCATGCCGTTTGTCCTGTTTACCTATTATAATCCCATGCTGCAGATGGGATTGGAGCAGTTCTTCACTTTACTTCGTCAAGCGGGTATCAGCGGGCTGATCGTTCCGGATTTGCCGTTCGAGGAATCGGAAGAGGTGCTGCGCCTTGGGGATGAGCATGGTATCCTGCTTGTTCCGCTCGTCGCTCCAACCTCAAGCGAAAGAATTTCGCTGATTTTGTCCCGGGCCAGAGGATTCGTGTATTGCGTATCTTCCTTAGGCGTAACGGGAGAACGGAGCGATTTTCACAAGGGTGTCGATGACTTCATTGCCTCGGTTAAAGCAGGAACGGATCTTCCGGTTGCCGTAGGCTTCGGTATTTCTAACGGAGAGCAGGTCCAGCGGTTTGCAAAGATTTGTGACGGCACCGTAGTAGGCAGCGCCATCGTCAGAAAGATCGAGGAAAGTCTGCCGCTCTTGAAAAGTAAGGAGCTGCGGGAGCAGGGGCTGTTGCAAATTCGAGACTTTGTGGCACAATTAAAGATACGATAAGTTGAAAGTTTAAAGAGATAGAGGAGGGACCCGTCTTGTTGCCAAAACCCCATATTGTTAATCTGCCCGTCTATCAGCCGGGCAAGCCCATTGAAGATGTCAAGCGTGAGCTGGGATTGACCGAGGTGATCAAGCTGGCCTCAAATGAGAATCCTTTTGGTTGTTCTCCGCGAGTTCAAGCCGTATTGGAAGAGGAAATTGCGAACATCAGCCTTTATCCTGACGGCAGTGCGGTTGAATTGGCAGGTGCGCTGGCGGAGTATCATCATGTGAATTCCGACCAGATTATTTTCGGCTGCGGTTCGGATGAGATTATCGCATTGATTGCCCGTGCATTCTTCCTTCCAGGGGATGAGAGTGTCATGGCGGATCAAACCTTCTCGGTGTATAAGAGCAACGCGGACATCGAAGGGGCCAAGAGTATTGAAGTTCCGTTGAAGGACGGAGTTCATGATCTGGAGGGGATGCTTCAGGCGATTGGACCGAAGACTAAAATCGTCTGGATATGTAATCCCAACAATCCGACGGGAACCATTGTACCGGACAGCGAGCTCACCTCGTTCCTTGACCGGGTTCCGGAGCAGGTGCTGGTCGTGCTTGATGAGGCTTATGCCGAATATGTGGCTGATCCTACATACTCTGACGGTATATCCTTGCTGGAAAAATATCCGAACCTGATTGTTCTGCGCACCTTCTCGAAGATTTACGGGCTGGCATCGCTGCGGATTGGGTATGGCGTAGGACAACCGGGTGTGATCAAGCTGATCAATCAGGTTCGTGAACCGTTCAACACGTCCCGCTTTGCCCAGGCAGCAGCCAAGGCATCCCTTGCTGACCTTGAATTCGTTGCAACCTGCAAGGCCAGAAATCGGGAAGGAATCCGGTATCTGAATGAGCAGTTTGACCGTCTGGGTCTGGAGTATTTCCAGGCGCACGGCAACTTTATAATGGTTAACGTAAAGACGAAAGCCACCGAAATGTTCCAGTCCTTGCTTCGCCTTGGCATCATCGTACGTGCCGGGTTCCCGGTGTATCCGAACCATATCCGTGTGACTGTGGGATCGGCGGAACAGAATGCCAAGTTCATCTCAGCCCTGGAGCAGGTGCTCTTGAAATAAAAGCTCTAAATATGATCTTCTAGTAGATTCAATAACCTATTGTAGAAAACGAGTGAACAAGATGACGATAAAAGTTGCTATTTTTGGCGTAGGACTGATTGGAGGCTCACTTGGCCTGTGCCTGAAAGGGAAGCCTGGAATCACGGTTGTGGGACATAGCCATCGTCCCGGTTCCCTCAACCGGATGATTGAGCGGGGCGTTGTGGACGCTGCGACAGCTTCGATGGAGGAAGCGGCTGCAGATGCGGATTTTATTTTCCTATGCGTTCCTGTAGGCAACCTGGAGGAGTACTTGCGCAAGCTGAATGAGCTGCCGTTAAAGCCGGGCTGCATCATTACGGATGTGGGAAGCACGAAAGCTTCCATTTCGGCATGTGCGGAAACCTGCTCCAGACCGGGGGTGCATTTTATCGGCGGACATCCTATGGCGGGCTCTGAGCGCTCCGGAGTGGAGGCAGCCTCGACCTTGCTGTTTGAAAATGCCTTTTATGTTCTAACGCCTTCTGCTGGCGTGCCGGAGGAAGCCTATCTGCGGCTGGAGCAGCTGCTGGGTTATACCCGGGCACAGATTGTGCGGGTAGACCCGGTGCTGCATGACGAGATTGTCGGAGCGATCAGTCATTTGCCGCATATTATCGCTGTCGCCCTTGTCAATCAGGTCTGTGATTACGATAAGGATAACGGACTGCACCGGATGCTGGCTGCCGGAGGCTTCCGCGATATTACGCGAATCGCGTCCAGCGATCCGATTATTTGGCGTGATATTCTGCTGAGCAACCGTGATGTGCTGCTCTCCCTCTTGCAGGATTGGAACCGGGAAATTGACGGTTTCATCCATATGCTGGAGGAACGCGACGGCGAGAGGATTGAACAAGCCTTCCAAAAGGCGAATCAGTTCCGGGGAGAGCTTCCTGAACGCCGGAAGGGTGCAATCACCTCGTTGTATGATATTTACATCGATGTGCCGGACCACCCGGGAATTATCGGTCAAATTGCTACAGAGCTCGGCGTCCAGCATATCAACCTCAGTAATATGCAGATTATTGAGAGCCGGGAAGATGTGCCTGGCGTGCTGCGCCTGTCCTTCCGTCAGGAGAACGAGATGGAGCGGGCCAAACAGCATCTTCATGCGCAAGGCTATGCCGTATATTTATAATGACTAAGCTGGAGGCAGCGTGTGAAGCCATGATGTAGTTTTAGTTCAGCTTATATAGTTGAAACTTGGGAGGAACAGCACATTTTGATGGGCGAGTTCCTTCTTTTCGATTTAAAAATGAAAACGCTTAAAAAAAAGTGGTTGACAGAATGAAAACGTATACATATAATAAAAGTACAGTATGGTTTCTCTCCACTCCTATCCAATATCTGTTGCTCTAAAATGGGCAAGAACCGCTTCGGTTGAGAAGCGGTTTTTTTTTGCGGATTTAGCCAGTTGAGCTCGCGCAGCGTAGGAAACAGAAAACCACCCGCTATGCGGGTGGAGGGAACAAAGGCCGAACCAACAGGATCATTACTCCAGTTTATATTCAATTTATGGTGGCGGTTTAATGGTAAAAGGTACACCTAATTTCTGAACTTTGGCTCTGAATTTAAAAATAGCTGTATAGGGTGCAGTTAGATTCGCAAAAACGCAGCCATTCTGAAAAAAGACAGACTATTAGTTGTACGTGGTACACTTAAGCTTATGAAATTTGGAAATGTCAAGATTTTAGTTGCACTTTATACAATTCATCGACAAGGTGATCCAGTGATCAGCCTAGCGTCTTTAGGTTAAATGAAGAATAATCCGTACATATAAGGCAGTGGAACAAGAGGCAAACTGGAGTGATCTTCCTTGCGATAAGGACTTCGCGGATCAAACAGGCAGGAGCATAGCTCTTCCGCCGTCAAATCGGCTTGTCCATCATGCCCTAACTGCCGCAGGAGCTCCGGGCCGTCTACGATCATGACAGTTCCCGCATTACGTTCGGCAATGGGCTGGGAAGAATAGCTTTGCAGCAAGGAAGACAATGCCTGATCCTGCCAAGGAAGTGTGATCGTCAATCCGTCTAGTTGCTGGGAGGACAGGACGTTATGAAGGATTGCGATTATGCTCTCCGGTTCACCGGCCCATTCCAGCAGCCTGCCCTTGCTTTCCCGCTCCGCATTTACGCTTGACGTGTCCGTGGAAGGGATGCTGAACATGGCAATCCCGACGATCTCACCCGAGGATGAAGCGGCTGTCCGGAAGCAGGGAATTTGATCGCTGACAGCGGCATAAGGAGCGGCATCCACATATTGCTCCAGCTCAGCGACGCTCCAGCCTAATGCAGCAGGCTTCTGTTCAAGTAAGCGATGCAGCGTAAAAATATCAGAGGCTGTAAAATCAGAGATGATATAGGGCGATTCCTTCTGTGAATCTTGCGGGATAAGACTCCCGGCGTGTAGCTCAAACCGCAGCGATTGTCCGAAATAAGCAGCCCCGTTGCGAGTATAGAGAGAGCGGTCACCGGATATGAACAATAGGGGAGCACCGGAAATCCTCGCATAGGCTTGGCATTGCTCCAGCAGTGTACTGGCCAGACCGGCTCCGCGAAATTCGGGATCTGTGCATACCGAGCCGATCGCAAAGGCGTTCACCACGCCGGCTTCCGTACGAATTTGTAATGGGGCCATTCCCATAAATGCTCTTAGCTTGCCTTGGTCATCAAAAGCGCCGAAGGAATGAACTATACCGGGCTGGAATAGTGCCGGAAAGGCGGATCCCATGATCGGCGAACGGTTGCTTCGAAATACTTTGTTAGCCAGCTCGGCCGCTTGGGCCAGTTCGTGCTTGCGTACTTTTCTAATCTGCATAACTGCTCATCCTTTTAAAGTTGAAGTTGATAGGTTCACTCGCTATCTTAACAAACCTCTACTCAAAATAACAGAAGTAGCGAGGCGAGGCAGAAAAAGCCCGGAAATCATCAGTGAGACTGTGATTCCCGGGCTATATAAGTTGAACTGGATCAGATACGTTTGAAAAGACGAAAGTCTGAAGTTTGAATGCAGTTAAATCGTGAAGTCTAAATGCAGCTTAGGGTTTGACAGGAAGACCGTATGCTTCACGAATGAGTGAAAAGTAGTGATCTCCGCGCACCGCTTCGAACTCAGGCCCAAGTGCCTCTGTGATCTCTGCAACATCCGAAGGAGTCAAGCTCCAGGCCAGCAGACCGATCGACACAAATAACGGCGACTTTCCGTCCCAATCCGCTTTTGCCCGCTCCAGAATCTGCACCCCCTCTTGCACGGTGCTGATGCCCTGAATTGTCGATACCGGCAGCGAGTTATCGAGAATTTCCACGCCAAAGCGGTCCTCCCAGCTCAGGAATAAGCCCGGTGCTTTGTAATAGCGCTCATAGGCTTTGGCATAAGAGGAGCCCAGAGGGACGTTCTGACCGTCGATCCGATTCAACGCATAAGTCAGCTCCATACCGGATTTTTGCATATATTTATAGGATTGCTTCAAATAATCGGCAAACGTCGATTCCGGCCAGGCAGCGGGATAGAAGTACCCGGCTCCGGATGGACCGGCAATGATCAGGTCGTTCGCGCTTGCTGTCTGACGGTAGTAGTTCAGGATGGCCGGAGCGGCATCGTATAACAGCGGGCTTGAGGTCCAGTTGATCGGAACTTCTCCCCGTGCTGGATCATCCCACAGAATACGCATGCGGTGCTGGTTGTATTGGAAGTTATCGCCTTCGCTGAAGGTATATGTCACATAAATCTTGTTGTTCAACTTAGGCTGAGGGGATGATTTGGCCCGTGAAGGCTGTATTTTGGTGCCGGAGAACACGGTCAAATTGCTGAACCAGTCGGCTGCCAGCACATATACGCTGTGATTGGAGGCCACTTCTACAGAGCTGAATTCGCCCTCCACATCATTGCTGAACCAGCCCAGATAAGGTGTTCCAGGTTTAACGTCCGACATTATTTTTTCAAACAAGGCTCTTTGCTTTGGATCATTCACCTCGAGCCAGAACACCATTGCTTTATTGGCTACTGCATAATCTCTAAGATAGCCGTAAGGCTCCTTCTGCTCGGAGGAGAGGGGTTGGATATTCCCTGCAGAAACCTTATACTGGTTCCACATATACACCGTAGCGGTCAACTCACGGGTGCCGGCAGGAGGCGTGAATTTGTAGACGAAATAGCGTCCGTTATCGGCAAATCGATGCCCGCCGTCGCCAGCGGAGACTTGAGAGTCCTGACGGTCGTATAAGAAGGCTTTTTCTTCCGGCGTACCGGGAATGAATTGAGCAATCGTCCTGCCGTCCGCTTTAATGATCACTTCATGAACCGCCGAGCCCCATCCGTCCTGGGTGAATGCATCATCAAAGCGCAAATACACAGCCTCTTTACCCAGAAATGAGGTCAAGTCCAGATCATAAGCAGCCTTATTGCTGGCATCGCGAATCGGATCGGTTTCTTGCGCGATAGTCACAAAGGATTCAGGCAGTCCCGCCGGAATCTTGATCGATACGTTCGGACTGAGGCCAACGAGTATCCGGTGCGTGGTTTTGTCCCAAAGCTGCTCGTATTGCCACGTATACGCGTCCAACCGATCCTTGAATTTGCCGCGCAAATCCTGAACAATCTTCAGCTTGTAGGGGGCGGCTTGCAGCTTAACGGCCAACTCTGGACTAACCACGACAGCATCCTTAAGTCCGGCCAAAGTTGTAGCTACATTGATGGAATCGGGGACTTCCGGATCATAGATAATCAGGCCTTTAAGTTCGTTCTTGTATTTCTTCACAATGGTCCAGACATCGTCGTGCAGAACATAAGGAACACGAAGATCCTTCAGCCAGGTTAATTTTCCCTCTTCTTCATTTTCCAGCAGATAGATTCTCGGTTCAGCGCGGTTTACAATGCCTTGGAGCGTAGCCAGCAGCAGCCGGGTATCTCCGGGGGCGTCCAGCACGTTGGCAACATCCAGATGCTTCACGCTTGCAAAGCTGGGAAGTGCTTGCGATGCAGGCCAACTGATTTGGTTTTTTTGTGTAGAACCTGTAGAGGAATGTGCAGATGCTGAGGCGGTGCCAAAGACTAAGGACAGTGTACAACATACAACGAAACATCTGATCGCGAATGTTCGAATCAAGTTCGTTCACCTCATATCCTCGAATTGGGGGTTATCGTCTGGAGTCGCAGGCCTGGCATGAATTCCCTCCTTTCAGACCCTATATTTTAGGTTTAACGACAACACCTAAACAATATGTTAAATATATCCAATGTGGTTTGTCAATAATTTAAACAATATTTTAGAAGATTGACTAAATGACATAAATGATATAACGTAAATATGTAATAGAGAAATAGTAAGGAGAGTCCTATGCAAAATGAACGTAAACCGTTATATATGCAGATTCAACAATACTTTAAGGATTTGATCCTGTCCGGCAAGCTGCGGGAGGCAGACAAGATCCCTTCGGAAAAAGAATTGATGGAGCAGTTCGACGTTAGCCGGATTACGGTGGCGAATGCGCTCATCCAGCTTGCGAAGGAAGGGTGGATTTATCGTATTCCCGGCAGAGGAAGCTTTGTCAGCGAACAAATCGGCGATTTACTGTCACATCAACATCAGCAGGAGAGTGCGGCGCGACTGCTTCCGGAAGGGAGCGGCATCAGCTTTCCGCAGGCGGGAGCAGGTCACGTAGCTCATGGAGATCGATCCCTGGTGATGCCGGGGCAGAATGAGGTGACTCCAGGCTCCATGACGATCGGATTGGTCATGCCGCTTCTGGTCGATTACTTTGCGATCCGGCTGTTGCAAGGGATCAACAGTGTGATCGAGAATAGTCCCTATAACCTGCAAATTGTCCTGACCTATAATTCAATTGACCGTGAAAAGGCGGCGATTCAGGATCTAATCCGCAAGGGGGCTGCTGGACTGATCATTTTCCCTTCCGATGCTGAAATGTACAACGAGGATATTCTGTCGCTTAAAATGCAGGGCTTCCCGTTTGTCCTGATCGACCGGTATTTACCCGGCGTAGCCACCAATGTGGCACGCAGCGACGGGATGGTCGGCGGTCAGCTTGCCGTGGATTACCTTTGGGGATTAGGACACCGCGATATTGCGATCTGCTCGGATTCTCCCTTGCCGACGATTACCGTGGAGGATCGGATCAACGGATACATGGAGGCCATGAAGCAAAAAGAGGCGATGATTAATCCGGCGCTGATCCTGACAGACTTTGCCGTGGATTACAGTGAAATTGATAAGAAACACCCGCTTTACCGGTTCATTAAAAATCAAATTGCCACCGCCTATATTACGCTGAATGGCCGGCTAGGCTTGCATATATACTCCATCTGCAAGGAGCTGGGACTCAGGGTGCCTGAGGATGTTTCGATTCTGACGTTTGACGATCCCTCTCCGGGGCTGCATGAATGGGGCTACTTCTCCCATATTTCACAGTCTGAAATGGAAATGGGGGAAGCGGCGACGCAAATTTTAATGGATATGCTGGAGAACGGGAATTCCAGGGAGCAGGGCTACACCAAAGTGATCCTGGAGCCAAAGCTCATTGAGAGCCAATCCACAGGACCCTTGCGCAGATAGAGCGCAGCATGGAAATGGAACAAATGGAAATGAAACCATCAGAATAAGGATGGATGACACTTGACCTTTGCGTCAGGTGTCTTTTTTTGAAGCAAATTAGCGATAAATGATATATCTAATATCTTGACATAAATGACATACTACAATATATTTAATAATACAATTCGAATTGTAATCCGCAACATGTTTTTGCAGGGCAGAAATCACTAGGAGGTCGCTTGGCTATGGAAAAAACGGCAGAACAGGAGGGAAGGGTTTCTTTCAGCCGGCGCATGGGCAGACATAAGGATGCCATTATCGCCGCCGTCATTCTGATACCGATGTTTTCATTTTGGCTCGTCGTATCGGGGTTCCCAACGTTGTTCGGTTTCGCACTCGGATTTTTTGAGTGGGTCGGATTGGCGGATACGCCGAATTTTATCTGGTTCGACAACTTCGTCAGCTTCTTTAACAATCCGGTCTACACAGACGCATTGTGGCGATCGATATGGCTGGGCGGACTCGTTACGGCGATTACGCTTGGTGCGGGATTCGGGGCCGCGTTACTGATGAACATGCCTCTCTTCGGCAAAGGATTCTACCGCTCGATCTGGTATATCCCGGCTGTCACAGCAACGGTAGCCACAACACAGGTGTTTAACATTTTTCTCGATTCGAATAACGGAGTGATCAATAACATTCTCAAGGCCTTGGGCAAGGACCCGATTGTATGGCAGTATTCCGTAGGCTGGGGCATTTTCTGGATTGTAGTCTATTCGGTCTGGAAGGGTGTCGGGGGTGCGGCGCTAATCTGGCTGGCCGGACTGCAGTCCGTGGATGCGTCATTATACGAGGCGGCGGAAATGGATGGAGCAGGTCGGTTCAGCAAGCTCCTCTACGTAACCATGCCCGGTCTAAAGCCGATTGCGACCTACATTGTAATCACGAACCTGATCGGAGCTATCCAGATTTACGAGCAGGTACTGTTCATTACAAACGGCGGACCATACGGGCAAACGGAGGTGCTTGTCTTCCGGATTTACCGGGACGGCTTCTGGGATTTCAATCTCGGGATGGCCGGAGCCTCTTCGCTCATCATGGCGATCATCGTCATCACAGCTACGGTGCTGTACTATAATTGGTCAACCAAATCCGACAAGCAGACAACGATTCCGATCAAGCCTGTGAACCGAAGCGCGAAGGGGGGAAGCAGCCATGTCCGGAACACGTAACACAAATTTCAAGAAGCAGTTTAAGCCAGCCTATTTTTTCGGTCATATCGTGTTGCTCGGCATTGGCCTGATTCTGCTCTATCCCCTGATCTTCATGGTGCTTGCCGGCTTTTTTACCAAGACAGAATTTACGGCAACCGTGTTGGGGATCTTCCCTATTCCCAAGCAGCCGACATTAGAGAACTTTAAAGCCTTGATTATTGGATCGACGGACTCCTCGGTAGCGATGTATTTCCGCAACTCCGTGATTCGGACGGCATACAACACCTTCTGGGCGATTCTGACTTCCTTTCTCGCAGGGTATGTATTCGCTCGTCTGAAGTTCAAGGGGCGCGAGGTGCTGTTTCTGATTATGCTGGCTACGCAAATGATCCCGGGTACGCTGGCTATTATCCCGACTTATCTGGAGTTTGCCAGATTTCCGTTCGCGGGCGGTAATGATATTTTCACCGGCGGAACAGGGATCCTCAATTCCTGGTGGGTGTATTTGATTGGCGGGCCGAGCATCAATATTATGGGCACGTTTCTAGTCAAGCAGTCACTTGAAAAGGTACCGATTGAAATCGATGAAGCTGCAATTATGGATGGAACCGGAACGTTCCGGCTTATCTTCCAGATCCTGTTCCCGCTGCAGTTGCCGATCATGGCCTTTATCGCGATTACGACAGCGCTCGGGACATGGAATGATTTCATTACCCCGTTCTTCTACACAACCAATGATAATTTGCAAACGCTTCCGGCAGCGATCACCCGATTATCGTCGGTCGGCGCCAGTCCGGGTGCTGTAATCAATTATCCGATGATCATTACCTTAAGCCTTGGCATCACGATTCCAGCCTTGCTGATTTTTGCCTTCTTCCAGAAGTATATTGTACAGGGATTGGCAAATACCGGCATTAAGGGCTGAGCGACTAGTTCGAACATGCATTATCTATAAATATCATGGAGGGGTTCAAGAATGGTATTGAGAAAAATGACGCTCATCGCGCTCACGCTTATGCTTACGATTGGTCTGGCCGCTTGCGGCGGAGGCGGGAATGGCAGTGGAAGTGGAAACAACCAGGCCGGCGGTCAATCCGGAACCGATAATTCGCAAGGAACTAACGAGACCCCGGGAGGAGCAACAATTACCGTCCTCAATGAAGGTGCCGTCGGGGTTGGAGTCGGTGTACTGAATGATTTGCTGGAGAAAAAGAAGCAGGCGTTAATCGCCGATGAAGCCATGAACCCTAGAGTCGTGGAAGAGGATTTCAGCTATACTCCTGGAGAGCCGCTCATGGCTGGCGTCTTCCCTTACTTCTATCAATCCATCATGCTGGAGAAGATGGAAGCTCAGAATATTACGGTAAAAATGGAGGATTGGGGCTGGGGAGAGCAGCTGATCCAGAAACAGACAGCTGGATTCCTGGCAAAGAATATTCCGGACATTATCGTAGGAGAAACACAAATGCCCGGCTTCGCCCAACAAGGCCTGCTAGAGCCCTTCCCTGATGATATGGCACAGGAAATTCGCGAGAATATAGCGCCTGCAGCCTGGAAGCCGATGGAGTATGACGGGAAGATTTACGGCTTCGCCTCGCAGCCCGGGGTAAGCAGCTTGTTCTGGAATAAAAAGCTGGTAAAAGAAGCGGGCCTCGATCCTGAAAAGGCTCCCGCAACCTGGGATGAATTGCTGGAAAATGTACAGAAGGTAACGGAAGCGGGCAAAGGCAAGTACTACGGCGGCGGCGTATATGCCGGTCCGAATGCGGGCGGTTATTTGCGCTACGGTACGCTTCTGGTCATTAACGGCGGCGGGTTTGCTGATGATCAAGGTCAGCCGGTCTTTAACAGTGAGGCGAATGTGGAAACGGTACAGTTTTTGAAAGAGCTGAATGCGGCCCATCCGGCAGGATTGATGGCGAACACCAATGAAGGAACTTATTTCGATGCCTTCAAAAAAGAGCAAATCGCTTACCTGATTGACGGCCCATGGCGTGCCATTGAAAGCTCGCAGATCGGCATTGACTACGGCATGTCGCAAATTCCGTTAAGCTCTGACGGCAAGGCAGGGAATATTACGATCGGCGCGGCATTCCACTCGGTGCCTAAGGACGCGAAGAACAAGGAAGCGGCGTTTGCCTATATCCGGGCGATGTACAGTGATGAGATTCAACAATTGATCGCCGACACTGGCGTACGTTCCCCGGTGCTGAAATCCATCGCGGAGACAGACGAATATCAGGCCGTTCATCCGGAAATGTATCAGCATTATCTGGCCATGGCCGGAAATGTGCAAGGCCTTCCTACCTTTGCGAAGGAAGATTCAAAGATCTGGCAAATGTTTGGCGATGCGGTCACAAAATCCTTGATGACGAATGGGGATATCAAGTCTATTCTGGACGATGCACAGAAGAAGGCGGAAGCGATAACGAAGTAAACTACATTGAAAGAGTGATTCAGCATGCCTTTTGAAACAAATCCAATCATGACCCAAAAAGCAAAGGGACGTTTGTCCAAGCTGCAAAGCTGCATTTATGAGCCAGTCTCCTCACTTGGAGTTACCGCTTGGGTAACCAAGGAGCCCGTAAAGTATAAGGACCGGATCACCGGAACCTCCATCAAGCTGAAGCCCGGTGATAAATGGGGGAATCTATGGGATTGCGCCTGGTTTCATTTCCAGGGAGAAGTCCCGGCCTCGGCTGCGGGAGCAAAGGTTGTCTTGTTGATTGATATCAACGGGGAGCTGTGCCTTGTGGACGAAGCCGGAACGCCGCGACAGGGATTGACGAATGTAAGCTCTGAATTTGATTACAGCTTGGGCATGCCCGGCAAACGCGTAGTGGATATCACCAACGAAGCCCGAGGCGGCGAAGTGATCGATTTGTGGGGAGATGCAGGCTGTAACGATCTGTTTGGTCTTTATCGCAGCGGCACGTTGAAGGAAGCTTGCATTGCCATCTGCCATGAAGAGGCGAGACAGCTCTATTACGACCTGGAGGTGCTGATCGAGCTGTCAGAGCAGCTGCCTGATTCCAGTGCCAGAAAGGCGCGCGTGCTGCAGAGTGTCTATGAAGCGTCCAATCTGCTCGCCGAAATCAATGAAGAAACCGTCCGGTTAGCCAGAGCCAGAGTTGCGCCGGAGTTAGCCAAGAAAGGCGGGGACCCGGTGGTTACCGTCAGTGCCGTCGGGCACGCGCATATTGACTTGGCCTGGCTCTGGCCGATTCGGGAGACGATCCGCAAGGGCGCCCGGACCTTCTCTACCGCGCTTCGGAATCTGGAGAAATATCCGGATTACGTGTTCGGGGCGAGCCAGCCTCAGCTATATGCCTGGATGAAGGAGCACCATCCTGAGCTGTATGCAGAGGTGAAGGAACGTGTCCGTGAAGGGCGCTGGGAGGTCCAAGGTGCGATGTGGGTAGAGCCGGATACGAATATCTCAGGCGGCGAGGCGCTGATTCGGCAAATTTTATATGGAAAGAGATTCTTTCAGGAGGAATTCGGCCAGGACATGAAGGTGCTGTGGCTGCCTGACGTATTCGGCTATACGGGGAGCCTGCCGCAGCTGCTGAAGAAGTCCGGCGTCGACTATATGATGACGCAGAAGCTGTCGTGGAGCGTCTATAATAAGCATCCGCATCACAGCTTCCTGTGGGAAGGCATTGACGGTACGAAGGTACTGACGCACTTGCCGCCGGAGGATACGTACAACAGCCCGGCGGCTCCCCGCTCGCTTGCCAAGATCGAAGAGAGCTATCTGGATCGGAGCGTGTCGGAGCATGCGTTAATGCTGTTTGGTATCGGCGATGGCGGGGGCGGCCCGGGAGAGGAGCATCTGGAGCGCCTGTCCCGGGAGAAGAATCTGCTAGGCTTGCTGCCGGTTGTTCAGGAGCCTGCCATTTCGTTCTTCCATCGGCTGGAGGAGGAGGCTTCACGCTTCCGGACCTACCGCGGCGAATTGTATCTGGAGAAGCATCAGGGAACCTTGACTACGCAGGCAAGGAACAAGTGGTATAACCGTAAGCTGGAGAAGGGCCTGCGGGAGCTGGAATTTGCGTTATCCTTGCTGTGGCTGCTAACGGGAGACGATCATGCTTATCCGGCCGAACGGCTTGAGGTGATCTGGAAAGAGGTTCTTCTGTACCAGTTCCATGACATTCTGCCCGGCTCTTCAATAACACGAGTATATGATGAATCTCTGGAGCGGTACGGCAAGCTGTTGAGTGAAGTACAGACGATGATTAACGAGGCCTACAAGCAGCTCGCAGGCCTGTCCGGAACACCGAAGGGAGAGTCTGTTCTGTTCAATTCACTGCCTTGGGACCGGTCGCAGTGGCTGGAGCGCGGAGGCAAATGGCATTACGTGCAGGTTCCGGCAATGGGCTGGAGCTCGCTTGCAGATGCTGAAGCGAAGCATCCGGATGAGCTGCTGGCCGCGGAAAGTTTCAAGCTGGAAAATGAACGGCTCAGAGTTCTCTTTGATGAGGATGGCAGCATCCTTTCATTGTTCGACAAGCGGGCTAATCGCGAGGTGTTGAAGCAGGGGGCGAAGGCCAATCTATTCTCGGTGTATCACGATGACGGCGATGCCTGGGACTTCCCGCGCGATTACCGGGAGATGATCGCCGGAACAATGAAGCTTGAAGGTGTAAAAGCAAGCCAATCGGGGCCTTATGCTGTCATTGAGCAAGAATACCGCTTCGGCAAATCCACGCTGAGACAGAGAATCTCCCTGGAGCAAGGCGGAGAACTGCTTCGGTTCGATACGGAGGCGGATTGGCACGAGGCCGGTAAAATGCTGCGCGTCGCTTTCCCGGTGAATGTGGCGGCAGATCTGGCGAACTGCGAAATTCAGTTCGGGGTGATGAAGCGGCCTACAACGCGCAACAATCAAATTGAGTTTGCCCGCGATGAAATTTGCGCTCATCATTACATTGACTTGTCTCAGCCGGACTATGGCGCGGCCCTGTTGAATGACAGTAAATACGGACACAGCGCGGAGAACGGGGTACTGGATCTGAATCTGCTGCGCAGTCCTGCTTACCCTGATCCGAAGGCTGATGCGGCTGTGCATAGGTTCACTTACGCGCTGTATCCGCATGAAGGGGATTATATCGAAGCTGCAGTATACCGCAAGGGATATGAGTTGAACATCCCGCTTCATATCGCGGAGGCGTCGGCGGCGAGCCGGGGAGTAGATGCTATGAAGCTTCCGGAAAGCCTGGTGCACATCGACCATCCGAATGTCATGATCGAGGCTGTGAAAAAAGCCGAGGGCAGCGGTCATTTAATTCTGCGCCTGTATGAAACAGCAGGCGCGGGAGCCAAGGCCCGGTTATCTCTGTCCCTGGACTGTCAAACCATCGAGGAGACCGATTTGCTGGAGAATGCGACGGAATTACTGGTTGAACGAAAGAATGAGGCAAGCTTGTGTTTTACACCGTTTGAGATCAAGACCATCCGTATAAAGCTTGCCTAAGCGAGGGGGAGACGCATCGTGAGCGGAAGATCACGAGCAGAGGAGCGAACAGGCTTTCAAGAAGGGAGCAGCTTCGGTCCGGCATATGATCTGCAGGCCGATTTCGTAATGGTGTACGGCATCAATGATTCGATGCCGCGCAGAATTGCCGAATGGGCCGCGAAAGGATACCGGGTACACCTGATGACCGGCGTGTCCTGGGGCGGTTATCAGGATTACTTGAACGGTAAGGTAGACGGACGATCCCACTGGGATGAAGCACAGAAATACCATGACGGGGAGACGATTATCCACGGGACCTCAGCGGATATCCCCTATATGGTGCCGACGGTGAGTTACAGTGATTTCCTCGTGGAGCGGATTCGTCCTGCCGTGGATGCGGGCGTTGAAGCGATCCACCTGGAGGAGCCCGAGTTTTGGGTGGAGGGCGGTTACTCCGAAGCCTTCAAGCGGGAATGGCAAAATTATTATAATGAGCCGTGGATCCCGCCGCATGCCTCGGAGGATGCACAGTATCGCGCCTCCAAGCTGAAGGCCTATCTGTATACCCGATGCCTGGATCGCATCTGCTCGGCACTGAAGGAGTATTCGCTGGTTCGCTATCAGCGGCCGCTTCGCTTCTTCGTACCAACGCACAGCCTGATCAATTATACGCAGTGGAGGATTGTCAGCCCGGAATCGCGGCTGCTGGATTTGCCTTCGATTAACGGCTATATTGCACAGATCTGGACGGGAACCTCACGTACGGCAAATGTGTATGAGGGGACTCGTGCAGAAAGAACCTTCGAGACGGCATTTCTGGAATACGGCATTATGCAGGAGTTGGTGCGCGGCACAGACCGAAAGATGTGGTTCCTGCATGACCCGATTGAGGACGATCCCAAGCGGACATGGGCGGATTACCGGACTAATTACATCAAGACGCTGACCGCTTCACTGCTTCACCCGGATGTTGCCCGCTATGAGGTATCTCCTTGGCCGAGAAGGGTCTTCGAAGGGCAATATCCTGCGGAGCACGGAAATGGGAAAGAGGTGATCCCCTCCGATTATGCGAGCACTCTTCTGACCGTTATGCATTCATTAGGCAATATGGAGCAGGAGGATGTTCAGGTCTATGGGAATCCCGCGGTAACGGGAGTGCTGCTTGCCGATTCGGCGATGTTCCAGCGCAAGGTGATCGGAACGGAAACGGCTGGATTCATGATGAAGTATGACGGCACCAATGAGGTGGAGCTGACCGATGAGGCTGCTGTGGAATTGCTGAATCTGTCGGATTTCTACGGCTTAACGCTGCCATTGGTGAAGCATGGACTTCCGGCAAGGCCTGTCCAGTTGGATAATGTACGGCGGTTTCCCGGTTATCTGGACGGCTACCGGGTGCTTGTGCTCAGCTATGAGTTTATGAAGCCGGAATATCCGGATTTGCACAATGCGCTGGCTCAATGGGTACGGGAAGGCGGGGCGCTGATCTATATCGGTGACGACAGCGATCCCTATCACCAAATCCGGGAATGGTGGAATCAAGGGAAGCGAAAGTACGCTACGCCGCGAGCCCATTTGTTTGAAAGCCTTGGCCTGGACCGTGCTGCTGTCTGTGAAGGGATATCCCCGGTGGGAAAGGGAACAGTCACCTTCTTGCGCATGCATCCCAAGCAGCTGGCACAAAGCCGTAATGCCGCGGACATTTACCGGGCCAAGGTTCGCGAAGCCATGGCGGCGTTGAATGACGCCTCTGAGACCGGAGAAGCGGCCGAAGCCGGGAAGAGGGGAAGGCTGCATTGGGAACCGCTTAATTATTACCGGATTCGCCGAGGACCTTATGTGGTGGCATCCGTGATGACGGAATCCGTCAACGATACACCGCTTATCCTGCAAGGGCGGTATGTGGATCTGCTGGAAAAGGGACTGCCAGTACGCGAGCAAATTACTGTATCGCCCGGGCAACAGGTCCTCCTTTATGATCTGGATTACAAGGAGCGGCAAAGCGGAAAGATTGTGGCAGCCTCGTCCCGTGTTGAGGATTACAATGAGAACGACCGGACGATCACATTTACCGCCAAAGGTCCCCGCCCGCTTCAGGCTATTGTGCGGATACGCTGTGAGTCAAGGCCGGAAGCTGTCACTAACGGGACTGATCCGCTTCACTATGAGTATGATGCCGAATCACAAACATTGGTTATTTTTTATGAGCATGGAGAAGAGGGTACGAACATTACGATTATAAAATAAGTTTAGGGTCCGGCCTTTTGCCGGACCTATAACCTTGGAGGCCGATAACGAATGACGACGACATTACGCCCGCCGGCAGTTCCGCTGGTAGCCATTGATCCCTATTTCAGTGTCTGGTCGATGGCAGACCGGCTGACCGACGATTTCACGCGCCATTGGACAGGCAAGCGCAATGCTATGACAGGATTAATCCGTATTGATGGTATTCCGTGGCGATTCGCAGGACGGACAGAGCCCAACCCGGAACAATATTACACCGAGCCGGAGGCCATGCGGCAGACCGGAGTTCAAGTCACGCCATTATCCACGATCTACCGTTTTGAAGCGGGAGGTGTTGCACTGGAAGCTGTATTCACAAGCCCGCTTTTGCCGGGCAGCCTGGAGCTGTTGTCCCGGCCGGCATCCTATGTGTCCTTCCGGGTTCATTCCATCGACGGCAAGCCTCATGCCGTGCAGATTTATTTTGATGTCACAGGGGAATGGTGCGTAAATACGAGCGATCAAAAGGTTATTCTGGAAACGGAGCAGTCCGATGGCCTGACGGTCTTGAAGGCAAGCCATGCTAAGCAGCAGGTGCTCAATGCTTCCGGCGATGATCACCGGATTGATTGGGGAACCCTGATGCTTGCTGTGCAACAGAAGTCCGACACGCAGACCTGGATCGGGTCGGCACAGATTCGGAAGGCGTTCGTGCGATCAGGCGAGCTTAAGCCGGCGGACTGGGAGCCCCAACTGGCAACGTCCGAAGCGCATGAAGTCCGCGCGGCACAGCCGGTGCTGGGCACCCTATGGGATTGCGGCGAAATCCATGGAGAGGAAGAAAAGTCGCATCTGATCGTGCTTGCCTATGATGATATATATGCGATTGAGTATTTTGGAGAGAAGCTCGAGGCTTATTGGAAAAAAACGGGCCAGTCCGCTCTGGAAATGGTTGCAGCGGCATATCGGGAATACGCTGAGATCATGATTCAATGCGAGGCCTTTGATCAACGCCTCCAAGCGGATGCTATCGCTGCGGGCGGAGAGAAATATGGTGATATTCTGTCCATGTCCTACCGTCAGGCCATTGCTTCTCATAAGCTGGTGCTTGATTCAGAGGGACAGCCGCTGTTCATGTCCAAGGAGTGCTTCAGTAACGGCTGCATCGCAACCGTCGACGTCAGTTATCCTTCCATTCCGATGTTTTTGTTGTATCAGCCTGAGCTGGTGCGGGGAATGATGCGGCCGATTTTGAAATATGCGGCGAGCGATGCGTGGCCGTTTGAATTTGCCCCGCATGATGTGGGACAATATCCGCTTGCCAATGGGCAGGTGTATGGAGAGAATGCGCGCGAGGCGCAGATGCCGGTGGAGGAATGCGGCAATATGCTGGTAATGGCAGCGGCAGTCAGCCTGGCTGACGGGCATCTGGAGTTTGCGGCAGAGCACCGCCAATTGTTGTCTCGGTGGGCAGATTACTTGCTGGAATTCGGGCTGGATCCGGAGAATCAGCTGTGTACGGATGATTTTGCCGGACATTTAGCCCGGAACGCCAACTTATCGGCTAAAGCGATCATGGGGGTGGCGAGCTATTCCATCCTGTGTGGATTGCTGGGTGAATCTGCGGAGGCTGACCGCTATCTGCAGGCGGCCAAGGACATGGCTGTCCAATGGGCTCAGCTTGCAGCGAACGAAGGCGAAGGGAGTCCGCACACCAGGCTTTCATTTGGCAGTGAGGACACCTGGAGCCTGAAATACAACCTGATCTGGGATCTTATTTTCGATACACAAATCTTTGACAAGGCCATCATTCAACGTGAGATCAAATGGTATCTGGAACAACAGAATCGTTACGGTGTTCCGCTTGATAACCGGAAGTCCTACACGAAGGGAGACTGGCTGGTATGGGCGGCTTCATTGGCGGAGGAGCAAAAGGATTTCGAGGCGATGATCGCCCCGCTGTGGGATTTCATGAACGAGACCAGCGACCGTGTTCCGTTCTCGGATTGGTATGATACCATTTCCGGGCGGCAAATCGGGTTCCAGCACCGCAGCGTTGTGGGCGGCATGTTCATCAAGCTGCTGAAGGATAAGGGTCTTGTCCAAGCGGGTCAATCATGAGCTAAGCTTTATTGGTGAGAGGGTGTCCCAAAACCATCGTAGATGATTGGGACACCCTATTCTATTGGGAAATTCATAGGATACACTTTCTTTTATTTTGTTAATTTGGTTTTCGTGCTATAATATGGCTTGATTAAAAACCCGCTATTATGGATTAATTTTTATTACATAAGTTCCGCAACTTTTACTTTCCTGTTCGGTCTAATTATATTAGATGGATTGGACGGGAAGATGTATATAGACGGGCGAGGAGGATCGCGCTGTGATGACGGATTCCCAAATGATTCGAGAGATTAAGGAAGGCAATACAGAGCTCTATTCCGAGCTGATGCGCCGTTACCAGCGCAAAATTCTGGCCTTTATTTATCACATGTTAAAGAGCGCTCATCTGGAGCTGCTGGCAGAGGATATTTGTTCGGAGACGTTCTACAAGGCATTCCGGAGCCTGCATTCCTTCCGAGAGGTGGATGCTTCGTTCTCAACCTGGCTGTATACGATCGCGAGAAACACGGTGCTCAGCGAGCTTCGCAAGCAGCGGAGCAGCAATATTCCGCTGGAAGAGAGCGGATTTGTACCTGTAGCCTCAAACGATGAAGTTCCTGAACAGGCCGTTCTCCGTAATGAGAAGGTCGGCATGGTGCGGGAAGCGATCAATAATTTACCGGAGAAGCAGCGTTCGGCCCTGATATTGCGGGAATACGAACAGCTGGATTATCAGGAGATTGCCAATATACTCGGCCAGAGTGTGAGCGCAGTGAAATCCTTGCTTTTTCGGGCGAGGAGCAGTGTGAAGAGTCAGCTTGAACCCTACCTGTATGAACCTGTTTTCGAGCAATTTGAAGGGATGAAAAGCAGATGAATTGTAAAGAGGCCCAAGAGCTGTTTGGGGTCATGCCCGAATTGTCGGAGAGTGATCCTAAACGCAAAATGCTGGATTTGCACCTGCAAGGCTGCGAGTATTGTGCAGCTGAATACAAGATATGGAATTACAGCATGGATGCTGTCCTTGCCATGCCGGCAGAGGTCACGGAGTTTCAGGCCGAGCAAGTGAACCGGCGGGTGATGGACAGAATTTATGCGGAATCTCCGTGGCTTGCGCCGGATATCCGGGACAAAGCGCACTCCAGACGACTTCGCCGCAGAAGTACCATCTGGGCTGCATGCTTTATGGCGGTGTTTCTCCTCAGCAGCATTTTGTATGCCTTGGGCGGTTCCTTTAAGGAGGAGCAGCAATCTCAGCAGCTGACTGGCATTCTGCCGGCAGTTGTTCTGGCGGCTGACGAAGAGATGACTTCCGATTTCTCCTTCACGTTACCGGGATCTTCCCGCGGGATCGTGGATCCGTTTGTCGTACAGCTGGGCCCTGCTTATCCGCAGTACTGGATGCTGCTCTCGTCGGCAGGGATGGTCCTTGCATTTGTATCCTGGAAGAGCCTGCGCCGTTACCGGAGATAGGCCGTTCAATAGATTCAGACCTAACGCTCCCCGCATGCTGTTGCGAAGGGGCGTTTTTTTGATCATTTTTTTAGTAATATCATGCTATAATGGTCTGACATAGAAAAGGAGGGGGCAGCTATGCTGATAGGTTTGATCAGACACGGCTTAACCGACTGGAATGCGGTCGGAAGAATTCAGGGTCAAAGTGACATCCCGCTGAATGAAGAAGGGCGGAGACAGGCTAGACTTCTTGCTGACCGCCTGAAGAACGAGCAAGAGCCTCATTGGGACTTTGTAATTACAAGCGGACTTTCCCGAGCTCAAGAGACGGGCTCCATCCTTGCCGATGCGCTCGGTATCCCCTTATTAGATCCGGATTCACGCATTGTTGAACGCTCTTTCGGACAAGTTGAAGGATTGACTTCTACGGAACGGGAAGCCAGATGGGGCAAGGATTGGATTCTTCAAGACCTGGGTCAGGAGACCGAAGAGCAGCTGCGCAGCCGGGCACTGTCCTTTCTAGAAGAGATGAAGAAGAAATACGGTGATAACCATGTGCTCGTTGTGTCGCATGGTGCCTTGCTGGCTCAGATGTATGAAGCTCTTTTTCCCCAGCAATGCACGGAACGCATCGGCAATTTATCGCTAACCATCCTCGAGAATCATACCGCTGAATGGAAGCTGAATCTATACAACTGCACCCGTCATCTGGAGTATGCGTCCAAGGAAAATTAAACGGAGCGTCGAACCGCAGGATATGATATTATTCTGCGGTTTTTTTCGGTGTCTGTATTATACTAAGGCTGAAACTATACATAGTAGAGGATAAGTGAACTATGAAGCGTATCTTATTGATAGAAGATGACCGGACCCTGAGCCATGGCATTCTGCTAACGTTAAGAAATGACAGTATAGAGGTGGAACAGGCCTTTGATCTCCATTCAGCCAGGGAGCTTGCTCGTAAAGGGATCTTTGATTTGTTCATTCTGGATATTAACCTTCCGGATGGAAGCGGACTGGATTATTTGCAGGAATTGCGCAGTTCTCTCAACACCCCGGTGATCCTCCTGACGGCCAATGATATGGAGACTGATATTGTAGCTGGACTGGAATTGGGCGCGGACGATTATGTAACCAAGCCGTTCTCCTTGGCTGTGCTTCGTGCGCGTATCAATAATCAGCTCAGGCGTACGGAGCAGCCAGTTAGCGGGCTGGTTGTCATGGATGATTTCAGGTTCGACTTTGAACATATGGAATTTCGCAAGAAAGGTCAGTTGATCGAGCTCAGTAAAACTGAGCAGAAGCTGCTGCGTTTGTTAGTGATGAATCGGGGGATCACTTTATCGCGCGCCGATTTGGTTGACCGCATCTGGACGGATGGAGCCGAATTTGTCGATGAAAATGCCTTGTCTGTCACGATCAAGCGGCTGCGGGACAAGCTGGAGTCGATCCCTTCAAAGCCTGAGTATATCCGGACGGTATATGGCATCGGCTACACCTGGAAGGCGGGAGAAGCGTGAATCGGTTGCAATGGTTCGTGCTGCTAGTGTCTTTCTTGGCATTGTTCTCAGCTATAGTGCTTGCTTGGCATACCTTTTACCGGCAGAAGAAATTGATGAAAAAGTTGAATGATATGCTGGATTCTGCAGCCGCAGGCAGCTTCTCGGAGACGATGTTTGACGAGAGCATGCTCTCTGCGGTAGAGACGAGGATGGCGAACTATTTATCGGCTTCGCTCTTATCTGAACGGAGTCTGGCCGGTGAGAGAGACAAAATCAAGATGCTGATCGCGGATATTTCTCACCAGACCAAGACGCCGATTGCCAACATCTTGCTCTATGCTGAGCTGCTTAGCGAGCAGCAACTGCCTGAGGAGAGCATGGACAGTCTGGAAGTGCTGAAGGGACAGGCCGGGAAGCTGGCATTTCTTGTAGATGCTCTCGTCAAAATATCCCGGCTGGAATCCGGGGTGCTTGTGCTTAGCCCGAGGAAGCAGCCGGTTCAGCTGTTGCTGGAGCAGGTCTTGGAGCAGGCTATTCCGAAAGCGGCGGCGAAGCAAATCAGCGTGCACTTTGACCGGACTGAGAGCGCAGCCTGTTATGATCTGAAGTGGACGGCAGAAGCCCTCTATAATTTGCTGGATAATGCGATTAAATATACCGCTCCGGAAGGCGAAATCCATCTCGCTGTGAAGACGTATGAACTATTTCTTCGCATTGATGTTTCCGATAACGGCATCGGCATCTCGGAAGAGGAGCAGCCGCGGATATTTGCCCGTTTCTACCGTTCTCCAGCCGTTTCCGAGACAGAGGGGGTCGGCATCGGTCTTTATCTCTCACGGCAAATCATCACGGGTCAGGGCGGCTATATCCGGGTTCAATCTACGCCGCATGCGGGCAGCATCTTCTCTGTCTATTTGCCGCTGGAGAAATAAAGCGAACATCTTTCAGAACTGTTAGAATTCATGCAGCACTGGAAAGAATGTGGAAAGATTATGCTGGTAAAGTCTGTATGAGCAAGACGAATACAGACTTTTCTTTTTGGGGAGGCAAATGGAGGATGGAGATTTTAAGGACCTCGGATTTAAAGAAGGTATACGGAAAAGGTGAAACCGCAGTCCGGGCTCTCGACGGGGTTGACTTTCAGGTGAATAAAGGAGAGTTTGTCGGTATCGTCGGCACTTCCGGATCGGGTAAATCAACCCTTCTGCACATGCTGGGCGGACTAGATCGTCCAACGTCAGGCACGGTGTGGGTAGATGGTAAGGATATTTTTGCGCTTGGGGATGAAGAACGCACGATCTTTCGCCGCAGGAAAATTGGATTCGTCTTTCAAAATTACAATCTGGTGCCCGTTCTGAACGTATATGAGAATATTGTTCTGCCGATTCAATTGGATGGCAACGAGCCGGACAAGCAGCATGTAGACAATATCGTCGAGACGCTTGGTCTTCATGCGAAGCTGAACAATTTGTCCAATCATTTGTCCGGAGGGCAGCAACAGCGGGTGGCGATTGCGCGGGCTCTGGCGGCCAAGCCGGCCATTATTCTGGCGGACGAGCCGACGGGCAATCTGGACAGCCGTACCAGTCAGGACGTGATGGGGCTGCTGAAGGTGACCAGTCAGAAGTTCGCCCAGACGATCGTCATGATAACCCACAATGAGGAGATCGCCCAGCTGTGCGACCGGATCATTCGCATCGAGGACGGGAGAATCGCAGGCGGTGAGGGGCAATGATCAAGGTCAATAACAAGAAAGCGATCTCCAGGCTTTCCTGGAAATCGTTAAGGGCCAACCGGAACCGGAATTTGATCGCGATAATGGCCATCATGCTGACTACGGTGCTGTTTACCGCGCTATTCACGATTGCTTTTTCGATTAACCACTCTTATCAGCAAGCTAACTTTCGGCAGGTAGGCGGGTACTCTCACGGGGGCTTCAAGTATTTAACGGAGCAGCAATTTGAGGAGCTGAAGGATGACCCGATGATTCGGGATTACGGATTACGGCGATTTGTTGGCATGCCTTCAGAGCCCCCTTTTAACAAAGCGCATGTGGAAGTCAGCTACAGTGATGCTACCGAAGCGAAATGGATGTTTGCCGAGCCGGTCGAGGGGCGGTTTCCCCAGGAGGGAACCCGGGAAGCAGCAACGGATACGCGGGTGTTATCCCTGCTAGGCGTCGAGCCGAAGCTCGGCGCCGAGTTCACGATGACCTTTGAGGTAGACGGGAAGGAGACGACGGAAACATTCCTCCTGAGCGGTTGGTGGGAATACGATGAGGCGGTTATAGCGAGTCATGTGTTCATTCCCGAGAGCCGTGTCGAGGAGATTTTCGAGCGTCTCGATACGCAAGGCGTGGACGGAATAACAGGGACCTATCATTTGGATATGATGCTCGGAAGCTCGCTCCATATTGAGAGAGATCTGAATACGATTTTGGAACGTCATGGTTATCAGAGCAATACCAAGGCAGAAGGCAACTATGTCGCCATCGGGGTGAATTGGGGATATACCGGTGCTCAGCTGGCGGATAGCCTTGACCCGATGACCGCCATCACGATCATTCTGCTGCTGATCATCATCATCATTACCGGGTATCTGATCATCTATAATGTGTTTCGGATTTCCGTAACCAGCGATATCCGGTTCTACGGCCTGCTCAAGACGATCGGAGCCTCGGGAAGACAGCTTCGGCGGATCATTCGCCGGCAGGCGCTAATATTATCTGCTGTAGGGATTCCATTGGGACTTGTCATCGGATACGCAGTGGGCGTGCTGCTGACCCCGGCCATTTTAAATCAGTTAAACGGGGTAACTCACGGACAGTTCACGGCCAATCCGCTCATCTTTATCTGCGGAGCGGTCTTCTCGCTCGTGACGGTCATGCTGTCCTGTGCTAGACCCGGTAGACTGGCTTCCCGGGTCTCCCCGGTGGAGGCGGTTCGTTATACGGAAAGCTCTTCAATCCGGAAAACCGCACGAAAAGGGAAAACCAAGGTCTCGTTGTGTCGTATGGCCCGGGCGAATTTGGACCGCAGCCGAAGCAAGACGATCATCACGGTGATTTCCCTCTCTCTTGCGGTAGTATTGCTAAATCTTGCCGTTACCTTCACGAACGGCTTTGACATGAACAAATATTTGGCGGACAAGGTTGCCGATTTCATCGTGGCGGACGGCAATTATTTTCAGGTGGCCGGCCAATTCTGGAACGAGGATATGGAGGTTTCGGAAGATGTCATATCCGAAATTCACAAGCAGCCGGGAATTGAAAATGCCGGAAGAATTTACGCGAATACCACAAGCGTATTGGAATTCGTCTCCGAAGCGTTCTACCGCTCCAAATGGGAAATTTGGAACGATAAGGCTGCATTGGATATGATGGTTGAAAGAAAGGATCGACTTCCAGACGGCCTGCTGGCGGATCAGGTCCAGCTTTACGGCATGGAACGAAGCCCGCTGGATAAGCTGATCTTGCTAGACGGGGATATTTCGAAGCTTTACGAGGCAGGGAGCAAGTATGTTGCTGCGGTCTACAGTTATGATGATTACGGAAACCCTGTCATGTCCTCGCATTGGGCCAAGCTTGGAGATGTCATTACTCTGCGATATGTTAAAGAGTATGAATATTATAATCGGAATACCGGTGAGATTTATTCCGAAGGAAATATCCCTCAAGATGAGCCTGTCGATGCGCGACCGATCAAATATGAGGATAAAGAGTATGAAGTAGCCGCTCTGGTGGGCGTTCCGCATACGATAAGCTTCCGGCATTACGGTGCCGATGAATTCGTGCTCAATGCCGAGACGTTTGTTCAGGATTCCGGCACCGATTCGATTATGCTATACGCTTTCGACACTACGGATGAAGCGGAAGCATCGATGGAGGCCTTCTTGTCGGATTATACAACCACTACGCAGACCAGCTATGACTATGAGAGCAAGCAGACCTATGCCGAGGAATTTGAGGGCTTCCGGTCCATGTTCCTGCTCCTGGGCGGGGTATTGTGCGGCGTCATTGGATTGGTAGGCATTCTTAACTTCCTGAATGCGGTTCTGACGGGTATTCTTACCCGCAAAAGGGAATTTGCCGTCCTGCAATCGATCGGCATGACCGGGCGGCAGCTCAAGGGAATGCTGGTCTGGGAAGGATTACTCTATACTTTAGGCGCGGTAGGGTTATCTCTGGTAATCAGCGTGCTGACTGCCCCGCTGGTAGATCCGGCTTTATCCGGCATGTTCTGGTTCTTCACATATCGGTTCACGCTGATCCCCGTGCTGGGGATTGCTCCGGTGTTTGCACTGCTGGGGATCTGTCTGCCCCTGCTAGTCTATCGGATTACGGCGCGCCAGACCCTTGTGGAACGGCTGCGCGACATTGAAGGATGATAGAGAAAATAGGCTCGTCCCGCGAAATAACCCGGCAATTGCCGGGTTATTTTTTTGACTGTACTCGAATAAAGTTCAGAAATCTTCCCATAATGGTAGTAAAACGGCGAGGCGGGATGTTATGAATCTGGCAGATATGCTTACCTATGCCGACATCGGTCAGCTTAGCAGAATAGCGAACCATTACCAGTGCGACTGCAACGGGAATTCGAAGCATGAGCTTATCCAGTCTATCCTGCAGAGGATCGGGAGAAGGGAATTTCTGGAGCAAAACGTTGAGGACATGAGCATGGAAGATTTGCGCTTCCTGAATGCGCTGCTCTTTGACGGCCGCCGGCATTT
Source organism: Paenibacillus apis (assembly GCF_018333295.1). Taxonomy (NCBI): domain Bacteria; kingdom Bacillati; phylum Bacillota; class Bacilli; order Caryophanales; family Paenibacillaceae; genus Paenibacillus; species Paenibacillus apis. Next base: position 65,100 of record NZ_BORS01000008.1, on the reverse strand, counting down.
CAGTCTGGAGGAGCTGGTCGCCTGTGCACAGCATTCACGGTTTACGGACGATGCAAGGGAGAAGGAGAACCCGAGGGAAGTTATATCCCGGTTCCGTCAGCGGGGCTGGCTATTCCAGGGGATGACCCAGAACACCCGTTACTTGTATGAGGTTCCTGAGGACTTGAAGCGGCGCTTCAGAGAGGTATTGGAGCGAAGATTCGCCTCCGGCATGATTCCTTTGGGGGAGGAGCCGTCCATCTACCGGGAGGAGCCGGACCTGCTTAGCGAGGATCTCTTGCTGCTGCTGAGGTATATTCGGGATCATGAGATCCCGCTCAATAATGAGGGCGTCATGTACCGAAGAAACCAGCAGCAGTTGCTGGATACACTTCACGTTGCCGAGCCGCTGGTGGGTAAAGGCTGGCGGTTCGGGTATGGCCGGCACTTCAAGGATTACCCCAACCGAATGTCGCTGCTGTACGATTATGCCACCCAATCCCGCTTGATTCAGGAGAACCCGGCTTCGCTAACCCTTACCTCTGCGGGAGAGTCCTATCTGCTGGAGGAACGGAGAGAACCCATGATGCAGTTTGTCCTGTTTTGGTTAAGACTCTATAAAGGGCCGATTCCAAACCTGCTCTCTTTAGTCTACTGGACGCTGCACTGCTGCCGGGAATGGGTGTCGCTCGCTTCGCTGTTCAGCAATTTGTCGCCCTTGATCAAGCCTTTTTTCTACGATTCATCAGAATCCATCTTTGAAGAACGTATCATCCGGATGCTGCTGCATCTAGGCATGGTAAGAATCGGTGATAACGGTCAAGGAGAGAAGTATATCCAGACGACTCCCTTTGGCAGAACGGCCGTACATAAGCTGACCAAAGAGTAGCAGACAATCAGATCTCGGCAAAATAATCACTCCTATTTATGCGCTGGAGGTGCATCCTATGGATCAGATGAAGGTGACTTACGAAGCAATGCTCAGTTTGGCCGCAGAAATGGTCTGGGACGAGGCTTTGCGCAAACACCGTTCGGAGCAAATTTATTGCGAGATCGACAATGCGCTAGCCCAAGGCGACGAGACAGCGTTTCGTCTCTTGACGGAAGAACTGAGAATGTTGAAAAAATAAAGAAATGCCGTCATGGCATTTCTTTTTTTTTGTCACTCGAACTTGTCAACGGCAGAAACATGTATATAATAGGTACGAAAAAGAAGGAGGCATATGTAATGAAGTTCAGCGAGTTTGAAGCGGAGACCTGGGATGAAATGAAGAAATTCTTCGATACCTGTCTTCTCCCGGTAACTGGGTTAACCGGAAGCGAAGCGCCCCACGAGGCTGCGGAACGACTGGAGCTGCTGCGTGATGTCATGGACTGGATCGAGTCTCCTTTTCAAGGAAGAGTGGTAACTTACCCGGCTGTCCAATATGGCGGTGCTGAAGCGGCAGACCAGATCAACAGGATCATACAGGGCGTAAGGCAAGCCGGATTCATCTATGTCATCGTGGCTTCGGCAGTAGAGGAGCTGAACGAGGAGCTGCTGTCAGGGGTAAATTTGATTGTGACACCGCAGCGGTATGCCAAATCTGCAGGTCAACGTAAATCACAGAATCCAGCAGTCCAAGAACAAATTCTCAGATTATGGCAAGAGGGAAAATAGAATAATTGTGACAAATTTTTGACTTTTACATAGATCGAAACTCCCGAATGATGGAAAAGTTGTGTCAAATTCTTGACGGTCCAAATGCGCTAATATATTATAAATATGACTTCTATAATAATGTGATATTTGTCATTGAAGACAGCGGCATTTTAGCGTGTAAAGGGGGTTGAAGAGAGTATGAGCCATCAGCACGAGGAACACGAATCATCGCACAAACCGCCTGTCCGTAAGGAAATGTCCAGACGGCAGTTTCTTACATACACCTTGGGAGGTGCCACCGCCTTTATGGTGGCAGGCGTTACGCTTCCAATGGTCCGGTTTGCCGTAGACCCGATCCTCCGGGATAAAGGAGAAGGCGCTTTCGTAAAAGTGGCCGAGGTCAGCAAAATTACGAATGAACCGCAGGAGTTCCACTTTGAATTAAAGCAGCAAGACGGATGGTACTTAAGCACAGCGAACCTGGTTGCCTGGATTCGCAAAGATGAGAGCGGAAATATTTATGCGCTTTCACCGATTTGTAAGCATCTCGGATGCACGGTTGGCTGGAACAGCAACAGCAATTTTCCGGACCAATACCATTGCCCTTGCCACGGAGCGCATTATACGAAGGAGGGCAAGCAACTGGCCGTTGCTTCCAAGCCGCTCGACGAGTATAAGGTCATGATTAAGGATGACTGGGTATATCTCGGCGAGATCGTTCCGAACACGATTGTATCTTAAGGAGGCGCAAATCCTGATGTTTAAAAATGTGTACGACTGGATTGACGAACGTCTCGATATTACGCCGATCTGGAGAGACGTTGCGGATCATGAGGTACCGGAGCATGTCAACCCGGCGCACCATTTCTCCGCATTCGTATACTGTTTCGGCGGCCTGACGTTTTTTATCACTGTGATTCAGATCTTGTCCGGGATGTTCCTGACGATGTATTATGTCCCGGATATTATTAATGCTTACAAAAGTGTCGAATACCTGCAAACCCAGGTTGCCTTCGGGCAAATCGTGCGCGGCATGCACCACTGGGGGGCAAGTCTGGTCATTGTCATGATGTTCCTGCATACGCTTCGTGTCTTCTTCACAGGCTCCTACAAGGCGCCTCGGGAGATGAACTGGGTGGTCGGGATGCTGATATTCTTCGTCATGATCGGGCTGGGGCTGACCGGATATCTGCTTCCATGGGATAACAAGGCGTACTTTGCTACCAAGGTCACGCTCGAAATCGCCAATTCCATTCCGGTGTTAGGACCGGTGATGAAGGAGCTGCTGCAAGGCGGAACGATTGTCGGCGCCGAGACTCTGACTCGCTTTTTCGCCATTCACGTGTTCTTCCTTCCTGCCGTACTGCTGATCCTGCTGGTAGGACACTTTATTATGATCCGCAGACAAGGAATATCCGGGCCGCTCTAGGCAACCCTTGTATTCGGGCAGTATGGACTTAGAACGATAGAAGTGCGTGTTCAACCTCTAGAAGAGAAGGGAGGCAATAAATATGGCTCATAATGACAAGTCCAAGCAGGAAAAGATTGTATTCGTCGGCGATTCCCGGGTCAGAAGGGGCAACGGATTCGTTACGCCTCCTGATTATACGGCTTATCCCGGCAAATCCGAGGCATTTATTCCGAACTTTCTGCTCAAGGAGTGGATGGTCGGCGTCGTGGTGCTTGTCGGATTTCTCGTGTTGACCATTTCGGAGCCGGCGCCGTTAGGATTCCCTGCGGACCCGAGCGCTTCGGTCATTCCGATGCCGGACTGGTACTTCCTGTTCCTGTATCAATATTTGAAATATCCGTATGCCTCAGGCAACTATGTTATCCTAGGAACGATAGGTATTCCGACGGTTGCATTCGGTGCTTTGCTGCTGGCTCCGTTCCTGGACACCAGCAAGGAACGCCGCTTCTATAAGCGGCCGATTGCTTCAGCTCTGATGTTCCTGTCTCTGGCATCCCTCGTTTATTTGACTAATTTTGCATGGACGCACTATAAGCACGAATTGGAAAAAGCGGGCGTTGAGCCCGAGCATATCCAGCGTGAGGAGCAGGCGCTTGAGAATCGCCTCGCCGGACTCCCTCCGGCAGGCAGTGAGCCGCAGGCCGAGATCGCCATTGTCGATAAGGATGATCCGGCAATGGAGTTCTATACCAAAGCCACTTGCATAAGCTGTCATGGCACGGACCTGAAGGGCTCGGGCGGCCCTTCACTGAGGGGTGTCGGTGACAAGCATGATAAAGAAGCTATCCTTGCCATAATCAAGGAAGGGTACAACGGGAAGATGCCTCCGATGTATACGGCAGCGATGAATGCAGGCTTAACCGACGAGGATCTCGATCATTTAGCCGAATGGCTTGCGAAGCAAAAGGCGGAAGCAGTAGAATAGAAGGAACAGAAAACCTGATCGGTAACGGTCAGGTTTTTCATTTACATAAGGAAAGAGGAATACATCTTGAAGCTGTCATTTTTCTGGAGCCGTTCTTTTCTGGCTTCTCGTCCGATTCTGTGGACGTTGTTCGTGTGCAATCTGCTTGGCACGATCTACGGTTATGTCTGGTATGAGTCCCAGCTTCGTTATACCTGGGACAACCATCCAATGTGGCAACTTATCTTCGTTCCGGACAGCCCGACTGCGAGTTTATTTTTTACCATATCACTTCTGTTCCTGCTGCTGCCGGATTTACTGGGGCGCTTCCGCTTTCTGCGCGGCTTGATTGAGGGCTTGGCGGTCGTAACTAGCGTGAAGTACGGGATCTGGGCGGTAAGCATGATCTTTGCAGGTGCGGCCATGGGGGATTCCCTGGTGTGGCAGGATTGGATGCTTGTAGCATCCCATTTGGCGATGGCTGTTGAAGCCCTGTTGTTCGTCCGGTTGTTCAGCTTGCGGTCTGTTATGCTCGTCATTGCCGGAGCCTGGACCTTGCTTAATGATACTGTCGATTACGGTTTTGGCGTCTATCCTTGGCTGCCCAGACCATTGTGGGATTATGTTCCGGTTGTCGCCGTATTCACGGTGCTGCTGACGTTAGCAAGCATAGGGGCCGGTTGGCTCGCCTTGAAATATGGGCGAGGAAACGGAGCGCCGGAGCCGCAACCGGAATCCGTATAATTTCTGTCCGCCCTGACATTATGTCTATCATCACGGACAAAATTGGTTCTATGCAGGGACAACCCGCCATACCATGTGGTAAAGGAGGGATTGTCCGTGAAAATACTGGCGTTAAACCGGCGGCTTCTGTTATTGCTATGTTGTTTATTGCTGTTTGCCGTCTGGCTGAGTCCGGCTATTGCACATGCAGAGGGGAACAATACCGCTTTGCCAAAAGGGAATGAGCGGGAGCAAAAGCTGGCGCAATTTGAGCAAATTACCGAGAAATTGTACCGGGATATGCAGGATATTAACCTGACCGATGCCCCCAAGCAGATGGAGTTGCTTATTGATTCGCTGGAGGGGCTGTCTTTTCAAGGCTTGACTTCCGTTGAAGGAATTCATGCGCTGGCGGAAGTGATTATGGATACGCGCGGGACACTCGCGGAAGTGAACGTAGATCCGGAAGCATGGGCAAGATCATCCGCCAAGCTGCGGCTCGCCGTGAATAGTCTCGCCCATCAGGACAAAGCGCTATGGGTGCAATATTATAAAGTGCTGGCCGATGATTTGGCCGGAATGACCAAGAGCAGGGCGGAAGGAAAGCGAACCGTGCTGCGGGAATATTTTCTGTCCCTGCAATCGCATTATGATATTGTTCGTCCTGCCCTGATCATCAGCCGTCAGCCGTCGGAAGTGAATAAATTCGATTCCTGGCTCTCTTACATGGGTCAAATCAGCAAGGATAACTCGGCGGATGACGCTTCGCTCAGCCGCTCGCTTGAGCAAGGCGAGGCCGCTTTGAAGGAACTGTTCGGGCGTAAAGGTGCAGATCCCGTCTTTCTGCCGATTGCCGGATACAGAAATCCCTGGTCCTGGACACTGCTGATCGGCGGGTGGATCCTGTTGGCGCTTGTCTACACCGGATTGCGTAAATACCAAGCCTATCAGAATGTTGAGTCGGTGCACGTACCCTCGGAGCGAGGGGATCGGTTTCGGTTTTGAAGGGAATGTATATGAACCTATATGAGTAAGGCGGCTTTCGTCCTGATTTTGGGTGGGATGAAGGCCGTTTTATTTTGTCAGGGGAGGAGATTTATAAAAGACTATAAACATAGTCTAATGAGATGCCGATAAAACAGACAGAGACGTGAAATATAAGGAGGGGATTTTCTGAAAGGAAAAGAGAAGAGCATTAGCCGGTCCGAGCTTGTGGTGATGAATGTGCTGTGGAGAGAAGGGCGTTGTCCGGCCAGCAGGGTCGTTGATCAGGTTGCGAAGCATTCCGATTGGCATTTCCGTACTGTGAAGACCCTCTTGCGAAACCTGGTGGCGAAGGGGTTTGTCGGTTACGAAGTCGATGCGCAGGACAGCCGAATTTACTACTATACGCCGCTGGTTGATGAAGAGCAGTATTTGCAACAGGAGCGGCAGCAATTTCTTCATCTATACTATGGGGGCGATCGCAGTTCCCTGCTGGCAGGATTTTTACAGGACGGGAAATTGTCCGCAGCGGAGGCAGAGAAGCTCCGGCGGATGCTTAACTCCAGTGCCGAGGAGGAATGAATGGCGTGACGATGCTGTTGTCCATGCTTTTTCTGAAAGGATTGGAGCTAACGCTAGCCGGTACGGTTATCGCGATTCTGCTGCTTCTGATCCGCCGCTTTGGATCCAAGAAGCTGGGTCCCCGGATCATGTGCTGGCTATGGGCAATTCTCCTTTTGAAGCTTCTGCTGCCCATTTCCTGGTCAGGAATAGTCAGTCTGGAGAACTGGACGGATCCGTATCTGTATGATGCCCGGTACGGCGCAGGCAAAATGGTGATTGAAGCGGGAAAGGTATGGAACGGGCTCCGAGACCATTTACTTCCACAGGAAAAGGAATGGATGGCTTACAGCCCAATGAGAATGTATCAAAACGGGCAGGAGCTGCAAGTGCCGATGCCTGCGGTGAAGCAGGAGCTTGTAAGTTCTCTGCAGGCTCAAACCGGCATGATGCAGTCGCAAACGGTCATGGCGATCCTCTGGATCACAGGGGCAGCTGGCGTGTGGTGCTGGCAGCACTGGAAAAGCCGCGGCATCCGAAGATGGATTGCAATGTCTGTGCCTTTTAAAAGCGATGAATTGGATCTTTTGCTGGAGGATTGCTGTAAGGAGGTCAAGGTTCGCAGGCAGGTTCGGCTGATGCGCTCGGCCCTTCCTTATCCGGCCTTGCATGGCTGGTTTCGTCCTGTGATTTTGTTGCCTTATGAGAGCATGACACTCTACGGGAAAGATGAACTTAGACTCATTTTGCTCCATGAGCTATGGCATTATAAGCAGAAGGATATACTCATGTTCCTGCTGGCCCGCTTTCTGCGGCTCGTTCATTGGTTCAACCCCTTGATTCGGCTGGCGCTTAAGCGATTTGAAGAGGATTTGGAAATCCGCTGTGATTGGCGGGTGCTGCGTCAACTGGAGCGTGAAGAGGGATTGAACTACGGCTTGCTGCTTGTTCGTCAGGGGGAGCTTAACGGCGGCGGATCACTTAGCGGCGGGCCGGGACTCCCGTTGTTGACCGGGGCATCCGGAATCAGACACCGTATCGGCCATGTGTCAGCCTTCCTCAAACGGTCGTATGGAAAAGCTAATCTCCGGCGGCCATGGCGTATCTTGTTGGAAATCAGCGCGGCTTTTATGCTGGCGTTCGTCCTGCTGCCCTCCAGTAATCTCTATGGCCTGCTTCGCCAGGAGCAAACACCGATGCTGTATGCCTATTGGCTGGAAGAAGGAGCCAATCCGCGGGATACAGATGTGATCAACAGGATGACCGCTCAGATGATCGGAAGGACTGGGAGCGCCGTCGGCGACTCGCCTGTTAGGCTCGTATATCAATCGCCATTCGAAGCGGATCCTCTTCAGCATGCCTGGAATCGGCTACACTTGCTGATCGAGTCCGAGGAACGGCCGTGGCCCATACAAGTCGATGTTCGTCCTATTCGAGCAACCATGCGCGAACAAGGTCTTTCGTCCGGCAATGTGTTATTGATACTGCACTATCCGTATCGTCCGATCAAATATTGGGGGTTCAGCAGCGGCAAAAAAATGATGAGCGATGTAGCAAGCCTGGAGCAGTTGGAGAGGATGAAAGTGTATTGATGCTTTTGCTCGTTATGGCGAGTGAATGCATTAATATGCTTCAATAGACTATAAACATAGTCTTTTTAACGATTTCATCGAATCTATATTAGAAAGGATGGTTATCATGCAAATTGGATCTTTGGAGCATTGTACATGTATCTATCATTCCCCAACCATTGGAGGCGCGGGAAAGCAAACCACTACGACGGAGACGGGAGCAGGGAGATCCTTCAATCAATATTTGGCACCGCTTCTCACGGGGATGTTGTACCCTTCCCCAATGCAAAGCAGCGGGTTGTCTTCCGGTAATTTGGCAAATCTTCTGCCTTTGTTCATGTTATCCTCCACTCTGTCTCCCTTCGGCGGTTTCAACGGAATGAACAGTAGCTCCCTTTCCTTAATGCCGTTGCTGCTCGGTACCGGGATGGGGGGCACCGCTTATACGCAGCCCTATTCCAGGTATCAAAGTCCGTTGCTCTCAAGTCAGCTGCAGCCGACTTCGAGGTTTAACTTGACGCTTTAATAAACACAAGGTTATCAGAAGGTTAACTAGAAAATACAAGAGGGAATGAGGACATACGAATATTGGGGCGGAAAATATCGTCCGCTTGAAGAACTCCTGGAGGAAAGCTTTAATCAGCGCCAGGAAGGGAAGTAAGTGTATCAAGCCTGCTGCCGGTTCACGGCAGCAGGCTTTTTATCGTCATCCCTATTCCCATTTGAAGAAACGCAGAGCAATGGCGGTACAGACTATGGCTACTGTAATCATGATGATGATGGGAAGCAGCACGATGTCCAACGGCAACCCAAGCGAGGCTGCCTTCAGCAGTTTGATGCCTTGCGTTAAAGGCAGAACATCGGCGATTTTTTGCATTGCCGCAGGCATCACTTCGTATGGTAGCGTCGTACCCGAGAAGATGAGCATCGGAAAATACAGGAGACTGGCGATGACTCCGGCAATTTTCGGGTTTGGCGCGAGCACGCCGACCATGACCCCGATGCTGAACATTGACAGCATAATCAGAAGATACGCTCCCAGAAAATGAAGCCAGGATCCCTGCAATTGATAGTCAAAAAAGAGGGCGGCCGTCGCAAATACGAGAATGAGCGATACGATGGAATAAAGCGCGTAATTGACCACCTGCACGGCCAGAATTAGGGCAGGGCTCGTAGGTGTCACCTTGAATCGCTTGAGTATTTTTCGGCTCCGATATTCGGAAATGACCAGTGGGAGTCCCATCACCCCGCCGGCACAAATTGCAATGGTCGCGACGGCTCCAAAGGATTGATCGACGAACGAATACTCGGCTCCCTCAAAAGCGGGTTTATTTCCAAAGATAACTCCTAAGACGATCAGTACCACGACAGGCATGCAAATGGCGAAGATGACCATGTCCATCCCGCGCAGGGAGAGCTTGCTTTCCGATATTAGCAGGGCTTTAAATGGCCGCATATTCATGAGCCTCCTCATCCGTATACCAAAGATACGCATCCTCGAATTTTTCATAGGGACTGGCTTCGACGGCTTCCTGTACCGTACCGCAGAAAATGCTCTCCCCTTGCTTCAAAATCATGATGTTGTCGCACAGCGCTTCTACCTCGTCCATAAAATGAGAGGTCAACAGAATCGTCAGGCCCTTGGCCTTCAGGTCGGAGAGACATCGCCACACATCCCGCCGTGCTCTGGCATCCAAACCGGTTGTCAACTCGTCCAAAAACACGACCTCCGGGTTCGGAATGAGCGCCAGTACGATAAATAGGCGCTGCTTCTCGCCGCCGGACAGCTCACTGACCAGATTTTTCACCTTGTCCGTGAGTCCGAACTGCTGCAACAGCCCCGCATAGTCCCGAGCGCCTTTGTATAGGGAGGCTGTAACTTCGCATAGCTCCGAAACGCTGATTTTATCCTGATAGTTGGCCTCCTGAAACTGAACGCCGACCCTTGCGAACAGCTTCTTGCGATCCTTGTGGACATCCATACCGAGAATGGATACCGTGCCGCGATCCTTCTTCTTCGTGCCTAGAATGCACTCGATTGTCGTGCTTTTGCCTGCTCCGTTGGCGCCAAGCAGTCCGAACACTTCCCCGCGCTTTACCGTCATGTTAATGTCGTTCACGGCCTTGACCTGGCCGTAGGACTTGCATAAGCCTACTACTTGTATGGTCGTTTCCACGAAATATCCCTCCTGTATTGATGTACAATAAAAAAATAACACCAGAACAGAGTCTGGTGTTAAAGTGGAGGGTTTGCGGAAAAAGTTTTGTTCATGAACTCTAGTCGGGTGAGCATCGTCAGCGCGTTCTGTTCTGCGTTCTGTAAGGACGTGAGTAATTTGTCGCAGACCGAGATGATGTCATCGCTCTCTTCCGGGGTGTTGATGATTTCGCGGATATCTGCGTCCGGATTCAGGGAGAGGGTATTTAGCATGCGCAAAATGGATGCTAAGGAGTAGTTGGCGCAACGCAGGCAGCGGATGATTTTCAAGCGGTGTATATCGTCATTGGAGTACATCCGATATCCATTATGTTTACGCGTTACTGTCAGCAGACCGTTAAGCTCCCAGTTTCTTAGTGCATCCATAGAGATTTGCATCAAATCGGCTGCTTCCTTTCTTGTTAACGCCACCGTGCTGTCCGTTGCTTGTGTGTCGTCTTTTCCGGATAAGAGCTTTTCCACGATGGATATGGCTTCTTCCGCGCGGGACTGTTCCTCTTTAATTTGCTGCAAATATTGCTCCGCCAGGCTGATCGCTTTGCTGAAGTTGCTGGAAGCCGATGTCTTGATAATCTTCATCGCCTGCTTCCGCAGTCCGTTCTGCACAATCTCAACCTGTAGCGCGAGCTTCACCAGCTTGATCTGCTCGACATGCAGCGCGGTAAAGACGCGATAACCATTGCTTTTCCTTTCAGGTCTAGGGATCAGGTGGAGCTCTTCATATAGCCTAACTGTGTTGGGATGGATTCCGACCATGTGGGCGAGTTCGGAGGTTCTATATGTGCTCATTGAAATGATCACCTCTTAGGGAAGGAATTATATCGTTATTATTTCATTATATAACGGGGTGGAAGGCTGGTGATAAAGTGGAGGGTTTCTGGAAGAGAGTCAGGCAGGAAAAGCTAGGAGCCATAGCTTTGGTTCGCTTGGTTATAGGCTTACCTGAAGAAAGAATTTATTGCGAGTAAATATTATTGTTTTTCGTCATATTATTCCATTCATATGGTAGGGTAGAATGTATATAGAAAGTAACGGATGGGGCGTAGATACTGTTTGTATAATATGAGGTTGTGTAATGCGTGAATATGTGAGTTAACTGAAATCAACGAGAGTTGTATTAAGATTCACATAGATAACTAACTCAATCAATAGGATAAGCTTTCTTGATGTTAGTTCTGTTCAGAAGATAGTCTGTACTAGTTTGGTGAAAATCGGCAAGCTTAATCAGTATTGCTGTGGGAATGTCGACTTCACCGCGTTCATAATTGCTGTAGATTCGTTGACTACAGTTCAAATATGTAGCAATTTGTGACTGCGTCAAGTCTTTATCTTCACGCAGACTTCTGATTCTTTGGTACATGCCTAACACCTCCATAACAAAGATACTCTAGCGATTTATTCGCTATTGTATTTTAGCGAGAAAATCGCTAAAATATTCTGTAATGAATTTAATTGGAGGGAGAGGTAGGGAATGAGTAACATATTAGAGCAATTATATTTTGGAGAAATTAGACCTGAAGAAGTGATTGTACCAAAAAATCCTGAGTACATATCTCTAAATAACAAAATTTCCAACTCGAAGGAACACCTTAAGATGAAGCTTTCAGAAAATGACATGGAACTTCTTGAAGAAACTTTTGATTTACTTGGCAGATCCTCCTCAATATATTCAACCGAGGTTTTCATCTATGGTTTTAAAATGGGTGCTCTAATGATTACTGAAGTGTTTGCTAATAGAAAGTAATCAAAGTGGTTTTTTCAAAAGTATTTCAGTGCAGTTTAGTATAAAGTTATTACAAGTTCAAGAGTATTGTTGTTCGAAGAGGTCGTTGACTTCAGTTAACACCGCATTCACGCATCGGGGCTTTCGCCCCTTGGTTATCAGATGTATAATCATGGAAGAAGCTCAGATAACAAACGCCCCAGCCTAAGATAAGAGCTATCTAGGGCTGGGGCGTTTCGTGAATACAAGAACGTTATCGGAATTCCGGCAAATGGTATATAAACACAAAACACGAACAAACATTCTATTAATGAATGGGTATATGTGGTAGAATGGGGAAGTACAATTGAATCTTGGGTGGGCATGGTTTCCCTTCGAAAGGAGGTGAGACCATGGAGGTTAAAGATGCAATCCAGTTGATGTTCCTATTCGGAATGTTTATTCTTGCACTTTTAACATACATCGGAAAAAACAACAAGAGAAAGTAAAAACCCACCCCAAGGTTAGCGCCAAAGGTGGGTTTTGATCCGTTTCGACTTAGAAGGGGATTAACCATCCAAGCCAATTGTATGGCCGAGTGTTTGCCGCACTCGGCTTTTCTAATAGAAATCATAACATATCTTCAAGTCGCTGAAAACCTGGATAAACAAAAAATAACTTGGTTAAAAACTCGAATAAAGACTACAATACCAGAACCTATGTTAGTAACTCGAAGATGGCCGGAACATCCTATAACAATGTATTCATGCTGCGGGCCTGACGTCCCTTGGTCTGCAGAGGATTTTCGAGGAAGCGGAATTAGCAGACAAACCTACGAGGCTAAGTGGCGGGGCTACGGCAACTGCGTTGTTGCCTTAAGCCTCTCGGGTTCGTGAATACAAGGACGTTATCGGAAAGATACGCAGTACAGTAATATTACAAAATCAAGATCAAGCGCTTTAAGTTCATGGGATTATATAATAATTGAACGCAGGAGGATAACCATTATGAAGCTTGAAATCAAACCTCTCACCCCGGCTCTTTCCGAAGACTTTTTTGATTTTTTCGACAATCGAGCGTTTACTGACAATTCTCCTATGCAGCCGTGCTTCTGTTGCCGACCTCAAATGACTATGGAGCAGGAGAAAACTGAACTATTCGGATTAATTGAGGCAAACCCTGGAGTCATGCCTCGCGACATACCTAGTTTCAAGTCGACGCTCCGAAAAATTGCTGAACAGCAAATTTTAAACGGTGATTTGCAGGGATACTTGGCATTTGAAAAGGGCGTATCTATCGGTTGGTGTAATGCTAACGATAAGGAAAATTATACGACACTAGGTATTTGTGAAGAAATCAGAAATGCTTATAAATCTAATCTTAATGAGAGTGTTAAGTCTGTGCTATGCTTTGAGATTGCTCCGAATTATCGGGGTAAAGGTATTGCGACCGCTTTGCTTACTCATGTGTGCGAGGATGCGAAGGCAAGTGGCTTTGATGCGGTTGAGGGGTATCCTCACCTGCGCCTCCAACGTGAAACTTTCGATTTTATCGGTCCGGCCCGGCTGTTTGAAAAAGTTGGGTTCATTAAAGTGGCGGAGCAAGTTAATGTTGCCATTATGAGAAAAGAGATTTGAAATGAACCATAAGTCAATGATTATTGAATGCTCGACAAGCAAGGAGTTCAAACAGGAAATTTTAAACAGATTATTGAGTGAATCATTAAGAATTTATTCGAAGAAGGCGTACCCATCCGATAACACCGTATTCACGCAGCGAGACCTGACGGTCCCTTGGTCCTCAAGAGGATTTTCAGAGAAGCGGATCAGCAGACAACCCTGCACTGGCTAAATCCGTCGGACCCGGGGCTAACGCCCTCTTAAGCCAGTGAGGGTTCGTGAATACAAGAACGTTATCGGAAATTTTTGCGTGCGGTTAATACGTTTTAGGAGGGCTTATGAAGTCAGTATATAATAATCTTGTTATAAATACTTTATCCGGAAATCTCAAGGATGACATATAAAATTTTTTAGTGAACAATGGTTGCCCTAAAACTGCGGAGCATTGTGTCAGGGTGGGGAAAGAGGCAAGAAAGATAGCGGAAAGATTTAATGCTAATGCAGATTCAGCTGAAATAGCTGGATATTTACATGATATAAGTGCGGTTTATTCTAACGATGTAAGGATTCAAGTTTCCTATGATCTAGGTATTGAAGTACTGTCTGAAGAAGAGGCTTTTCCAATGATAATTCATCAGAAGATATCTAAAGAAATGGCTAGAGATATATTTAATATTATGGATCAGGAAATTCTTGATGCAGTTGGATGTCATACGACACTAAAGAAAAATTCAACTATTTTAGACAAGGTTTTGTTTGTTGCAGATAAGATTGAATGGGACCAAATTGGCGAACCTCCATATTTATTTCAGATTACGCAGAAACTAGATCATTCTTTGAACGATGCAGCATTCGAATATATTGATTTTTTATGGAAACAGCGAGATAACCTTAGAGTTATTCATCCATGGCTTAGAGACGCTTATTATGAATTGAAGGACTTAGTTTAGTAATTCGAAGAAGGCAAGAACATCCGAACATCGTATCTACGCTGCGTGCCTTTCGGCCCTTGGTCTGCAAGAGGCATTTCGCAGATGAAACTCAGCAGACAACACCTGCGAGGCTAAGTCCGTCGGACCCGATCGCGTGCGCTCTCTTAAGCCTCTCGGGTTCGTAGATACAGAAACGTTATGTGAAAGTTCGGTAGTTCTTTAAAAAATAAAAATCTGAAAGATTTAAGGGGCGAAGCCATGAAAAGTCTCATTTTGTATAACTGGGAAGTTCGGGATGAATATATAAAAGCTTTTAGTAGCTTGTCAAAAGAGGAATTGTTTAAAGACCGAAATGCAGGGCTTGGGACGATTATAAAGACATTATTGCATATTATAGATGTTGAATATAGCTGGATCAGGGCAATGAATAAAAAGCCAGATATTTCGATAAATTTAGATGAATACAAGGATCTTCCAGAAGTTTTAGAATTATCTAATCAGTTAAGAGTTGAAATCAAAGAATATATAAATCAATGGAACGATAACTTGGAGAATGACAGGGTAGAACCTTCTTGGATGGAAGAATCATTTAGAAAAGGCGAAATCTTTAGACATATATTGGTTCATGAAGTTCATCATATTGGACAATTATCAATTTGGGCAAGGGAATTAGGAATAGAACCAATCAGTTCAAATTTTATAGGAAGAGACATTTTTAATAAATTGAAGAACATGTAAGCAACTCAAGGAGACCGAACCTTCACATAACAATGCATTCACGCTGCGGGCTGACGCCCTTGGTCTGCCGGAAGGATTTCGAGGAAGCGGAATCTGGCAGATAACCCTGCACTGGCTAAGTCCGTTGGACCCGGGCTGGCGCCCTTAAGCCGTGAGGGTTAGTGAATACAAGAACGTTATCTGAAACCGGTGTAAAACAATAAAAAGACACTTGAGACCCAAGTGCCACTAAGATTTGTAAATATCTCCTCGTGATCCTAGCTTAATAACTATAATGATTAACTCTTTATCTATTATTGAATAGACAATTCTAAAGGATCCTACTCGAAGTCGATATTGATTTTCAACACCTTGCATCTTCTTGATATCAAGTTCAGGATGCCTAGGATCATCGGATAGAATTTTCAAATGATCCAGAATCCGATTACGTGTAGTAGAATCTTGTTTTTGAAGATTTTTGTAGGCATCTTTAAGGAACTTAACTTCGTAGTTCATGTTCAACATCCTTAAAGTTAATCAATTCACCTTTTAAGTATGCTTCTTTGGCTTTATTAATGGCATCTAGATCATCTTGAGTAGTGGGCTCATCATCAAGTGGGACTTCTCTGTGAGGTGATTTTTTTTGGGAAAGACGTTCCATTAATTCAGAAACCAGTTCGAGGTCTTTATCAGATAACCGATCCAGTAATTCATTAAATCGTTCTTTATTAATGGCCATAACAGATACTCCTTTCAAGAACTAATTATAACCATTATAACATCAAATACACCTGGATGAGTTATGGAAGCTTCTCGAAGAGGACACCGGCATCAGATAACACCGTGTTCACACATCGGGCATTAGCCCTCCATCCGGCACGAAGCTAGAAGTGAATTCAGAGAGGCAGTTCAGCAGCAGGGAAGTAGATTCAACCGGACACACCCGCACCGACTACCGTGTCGCGGCCGGCTCTTCGAGCCTTAAGGTGGTGGGGGTTCGTGAACACAGAGACGTTATATAGGAAATTCCATTGACAATAATGTTCCTTTTCGGAACGTTTATCCTTGCCCTCTTAACATACTTTAATTCTAACAACAACAAGAGAAAGTAAAAACCCACCCCAAGGTTAACGGCCGAAGGTGGGTTTTGTTCCTTAAATGACTTAGAGGGGAATAAACCATCCAAGCCAATTGTATAGCCGAGTGTTCTCAGCACTCGGTTTTCTTACACAAATGATACCACAACAAAAAGGAAATGAAAACTCTAATTGTAAAGAAATGATAAAGACCTGTATAAGGTCCTTACCACTAAAACAGACAAGTAAACAAATCGATGAAGGCCTGAACATCCTATAACACAGCATTCACGCTTCGGCCAGCTAGGCTGCCCCTCGGTCCGCGAGAGGTATTGTCGAAGAGACAGCCTCAGCGGACAACCCTGCACCGACTAACAAACATCGCGGCCGCTTACTTCGTTCGCTTAAGTCGGTGAGGGTTCATGAGCGCAAGAACGTTAACTGAAATAGTGCTCTAGCGAGTAATTCGCTATTGAGATTTAGCGATAAAATCGTTAGAATCTTCTTATGAGAAATACAAAAATTAGTGATACATAGAGAGTGAAGCAGTTCGAGGAAGACGTTGACTTCAGTTAACACAGTATTCACACTACGGGGCTATCGCCCCTTGGTTGTCGGATGTATAATCACGGAAGAGGCTCAGACTACAAACGCCCCAGCCTAAGATAAGAGTTATCTAAGGCTGGGGCGTTTAGTGAATACATCAACGTTATCGGAAATCAGCGTAAAACATTAAAACAGCAAATCTCAATAAAGGGAGGGATTATTTTGGATCTGAGCCAAAGAAAGCAATGGAATGAAAATCATAAGAAACTAACTAGTGTTATTCTAAAACCAAGTGAATATCAGAATTCCATAGGCCTTTTCTTGAGTCAACATAGTTTGTTGCATTCATCAAAAATGAGCAATTCACCAGTTGCTACTCTTGAAGATGATTTATTAAAGGATTTAATGGAGGAGTCATTCCGAAAGTATCCTGTCGAAGCACCTGATACACGGAACTCTATTGTATGGCATGTGTGGCATGTTACACGTATTGAAGATATGACAATGAATATTCTCGTAGCTGAAGGCGATCAAGTCTTACACACCTATAATTGGGCTAAGGAACTTAAAGTGGATTATCCGCATTCGGGAAACCAAATGACAGAAATTGAAATTGCTGATCTAAGTGAGAATATTGATATTAATGCACTATTGGAATATCGAATCGAAGTAGGACGAAAAACTCGAGAAATTGTATCTCATTTATTGCCGGGTGAATTTAGAAACAAAGTAGATGCAGGAAGAATTGATATTCTTAAAGAGCAAAATGCAGTAAAGAGAGAAGCATCTTGGTTGCTTGAATATTGGGGAAATAAGACAATAGCAGGTTTAATACTAATGCCTGCGACAAGACATATTTTTCTGCATTTGAATAAAGCGATCCGAATCAAAAAAAGGATACAAAAAATATAGATTATCAGAATTTCGAAGAAGACGCAGACATCCTATAACAATATATTCACGCTGCGGGCTGGCATTTAGAGAAGTCGAGTCAGACGGACAACCCTGCGAACCTAACCGCGGTCGCGGCCACCCGCGTTGGGGGCTTAAGGTTCTCAGGTTCGTCAATACCGGAATGGGGAATTCCGGCAAGAGCTTGTAATAAAGATGACAACGAATGAGTGTTCTATCAATTATTGGGGTATTATGGTAGAATGAGGAAGTGCAATTGCATCTTGGTGGGCATGGTTTCCCTTCGAGAGGAGGTGAGATCATGGAGTTAAAGGACGCAATTACTATCATGATTCTATTCGCAACATTTGTCTTGGCTCCTTTAACATATATCGGGAATAACTACAAGAAAAAGTAAAACCCACCCTAAGGTTTCGCGGCCATAGGTGGGTTTTTGTGTCCTAATTGACTGAAGGGATATATCCATCCAAGCCAATTGTATAGCCGGGTGTTAGCAGCACCCGGCTATCAAATACAAATGATACCATATTTACAAGACTATGAAAACCTGAAATTGGAGTAATGATAAATCAAAACTGGAAAAAGAAAATAATAATCCGGCTCCTCTGCTAACAATTGCGGGGCTTTTTTTTATTCATTGGCCCAATTGCTTACCCGTAACAGAACTCAACTTCGCGATCAAAGATGACTTGTTTGAACAACCGTTTAAACAATCAATTCAAATCTATCCCCTAATATCAATTGTTTGGAACGATGAATTTTTTGCCCGTCCGGGCTGCTGACGGTACTTCTGATGCAAAGCAGAGGATGGCCTTCCTTGATATTTAAATAGGTGGCCACATCGAAGGAGGCGTACTCCATCACAATATACTTTCGCGATATGCCAAATGAAATTTTGTGCTTGTTTCTTAAAATCTCGTATAAAGATTTATGATTTAAATCCTCCTGTAGCAAAAAAGAATAGGAAGAAGGAAGACGGGTGTATTCCACAGATACAGGAATATTGTCGGCATACCTGATTCTTTCGATGTTAATGATTTTATCTCCGGGTTTTAAGCCCAAATGTTCCTGATCCGGTAACGTAGCCTCTTCAATCACGCACTTAATGACCTTTGCGCCAGGGATTTTGTTTTGCAATTTGCAAGTGTCGCTAAACCCAATCGTCTCCGTGACGTTCTTTCTGATCTTTTCTTTCGTGATAAACGTACCTTTTCCGGGAATTCGCACTAAATAACCTTCAGAGGTAAGTGAATCGAGAGCAGCGCGGACCGTCACGCGGCTCACATTGTTCGTTTCGCTTAATTCCAATTCCGTGGGGAGTTTGTCCCCCGGTGCAAGGATACCGCTATGGATGGAGTCCAGGATTTTATCTTGCAGTTGTTTATATAATGGCACGGATTCAGAATGATCAACCATGGTTATACCTCCAAAAAAACTTTGTATTATATTGTTTTATCAATCCGTCTCTATATTATAACAAAGATAATTTGTTATGAACATAAAAAAGCAATAAAGTGTACTTGTTTTATGTATTACTATGTGCTACTATTTCATTAATACATTCCAATACAAATCACCGGTGTGGGATGAAAAAAATAAAATGTATCATACAAGGAGAAGAAGATGGACATAAAACAGATTATTGGAGAAATTGTAGCGGAGAAGCAAGAGGTCGGAGGCATTAAGCAGATTTATTATGTAGCATGCGGAGGTTCTTATGGGGCTTTTTATCCGGCCAAAACCTTTCTGGAAAAAGAGGCCAAGAACATTAAAGTAGGACTGTATAACAGCAATGAGTTTGTATACAACACGCCTAAATCATTTGGCGAAAATTCGGTGCTGGTGGTAGCTTCCCATAAGGGTAATACGCCGGAAACGGTCAAAGCGGCCGAGATCGGCAAAAAGGCGGGCGTTCCAGTCATTGCGTTAACCTGGCTCACGGATTCGCCAATTACGGAGCACGCGGATTATGTGGTGAAATATACCTTTGGCGAAGGCAAGGATATCGCTGGCGAAAAAACCATAAAAGCCCTGTTGACGGCGGTAGAGGCATTGAACCAAACTGAGGGATACGAGCACTATAATCAATTCCTCGACGGCGTGGCCAAAATTGATCAGATTGTTAAAAACGCTTGCAAACATGTGGCCAAACGCGCGCTGACGTTCGCCAAAAATCACAAAGAGGATAACGTCATTTACACCATGGCGAGCGGAGCCGGTTACGGGGCGGCCTACATGGAAAGCATCTGTATCTTCATGGAAATGCAGTGGATCAACTCCTCCAGCATTCATTCGGGCGAATTTTTCCACGGACCGTTTGAGATTACAGATGCCGAGATTCCGTTTATCATTCAAATTTCTGAAGGAAGCACACGGCCCCTGGATGAAAGAGCGCTGAAGTTCCTGAACCGTTATGCCAAGAGAGTAGAAGTATTAGACGCCAAGGATTTGGGCTTGTCCACCATCGACAGCTCCGTGGTCGATTACTTCAACCACTCCCTGTATAACAACGTGTACCCGGTTTACAACCAAGCTCTGGCGGTGGAAAGAGAGCATCCGCTTACAACCCGCAGATATATGTGGAAGGTTGAATATTAATTTTACCTACATTTAGAAGCCTCGAAGGGGATTATTTTTATGAAACAATATAAGGTTATCGGCATTGGAGACAACGTAGTAGACAAGTATGTCCACCAGGGTATGATGTACCCTGGTGGCAACGCCCTAAACTTTTGCGCGTATGCCAGAATGTGCGAAATGCAAGCGTCTTATATAGGGAAATTTGGCAATGATCAAGTCGCCGAATATATCAAACAGGTGATGGAGAAGTTGGAGATTGAGCATAGTCATTGCCGGATCTTTGAAGGAGAGAACGGCTATGCGCGAGTTACATTGGAGAACGGAGACCGCATATTTCTCGGATCGAACAAGGGCGGTATAGCGAAGGAAAAGGCTTGGGATTTTACGGAAGAGGACTTGAATTATATTGAACAATTTTCCGTGATTCATACCAGTCTTAACAGCTACATCGAGGGGGATTTGAAGACCTTAAAAAAGAGTAATGTACCGATCTCCTTTGATTTCTCGGTGCGCTGGAATGACGAGTATTTAGAGCAAGTATGCGGGCATGCGGACATTTCCTTTCTTTCCTGCAGCCATCTATCGGATAGCGAACGAGAAAGAGAAATGCGGAAGGCCCAGACCTTCGGCTCCCAAATGGTGATAGGAACGGTGGGGGAAAACGGCTCATACGCGCTTTATAAAGATCAATGGATATACCAGCAGGCTGAATTGACGGAAACCGTGGATACGATGGGAGCGGGCGATTCTTATTTAACAGCTTTTCTTATAGGGATGATCAGAAGCTCGGAAGACGGCAACTTGTTCTCCGGTTCGGATGAGGAGATGCTCCGTAGAATCAAAGCAAGCATGGAGCAGGGGGCTGCGTTCGCCGCGAAGATATGCCGAATCAACGGTGCTTTTGGCTATGGGACAGCAATTCTATAAAGAAACTTCCGAAACCAAAAGATACACCTTAAACCGGCTGATTGTAAGCGTATTCATTTATGGTGGCAAGTGCTGCTTATTTAGATAGGTCGGTAAATTCATATAAGGAGGGGGAACCTTCATGTTTTGGTTTCAACTGTTAATTATTGTTTTGCTCATATTCTTTGGCGCCAGAAAAGGCGATGTATTTATGGGCTTGCTCGGTGGCGTGGGTGTGGCGATCTTTGTCTTTATCTTTCACGTCAAACCGGCGGCGCCTCCCATCGATGTCATGTTGATTATTTTGGCGGTCGTATTGGCGGCCTCCGCGCTGCAATCTTCGGGAGGGCTTCATTTTCTCGTCCATCTGGCGGAAAAGATGCTCAAAAAGTCGCCTAAAAATATTACGATTATAGCTCCGATCATTTCCTGGTTATTTACGTTCATGTCGGGGACGGGACATGTCGTCTATAGCTTATTGCCAATCATCAATGAACTGGCCATTGACAATAAAATCAGACCGGAAAGGCCGATTTCTAACAGTATCATCGCTTCCCAGCAGGCCATCACCTGCTCGCCGGTATCTGCGGCTACCGCGGCTATGATCGGATTTATGGCTCCCCTTGGTGTGAGTTTGGGAACCATTTTGGCCATCGTGATACCTGCAACACTGTTAGGCATCATTGCAAGTGCATTGTTGACGATTCGCAAGGGGAAAGAACTGGAGGAAGATCCGGAATACTTGCGTAGGTTGGCGGAAGGGTTAATCGTCAAACCGGAACAAAGCGCAGAGGAAAAAGCGGTCTCAAAAGGAGCGAAAGTCTCGGTTGTTCTCTTTTTGCTGGGCGTTCTGACGATCGTTATCATGGGGCTGTTTACCCATCTCCGTCCATCCTGGGTACAGGGCGATGAGATTACTATTTTATCCATGCCGTATACGATTGAGATTATTATGCTGGTTTGCGCTACGCTCATCATTATCTTTGGTCGACCGGCAATCGAAACGATTCTTAACGGTCCGATATTCAGGGCAGGGGCGCTGGCGATGGTTTGTGCTTTTGGGCTCGCGTGGATGAGCAGTACCTTCATCAACGGACAAACCGCTTTTATTCAAGAACATGTTGCTACTATCGTAAATAGCTATCCATGGACGCTTGCCGTGATCATGTTCATCGTCGCAGCTTTAACCACAAGCCAAGGAGCCACGACGTTAATTATGATTCCGATTGCTATCGCTCTTGATTTGCCTCCTTACATCATCATCGGAGCATGGATGGCCGTCAATGCCAACTACTTTTTGCCAGTCGCGTCGCAGTGCCTAGCCGCCATCTCATTTGATACCGCTGGAACGACCAAAATCGGCAGGTTTGTACTTAATCACAGTTTTATGTTACCGGGATTAATTAATAGTGTTATCTCTATCGTTGTAGCCACTTTAATTGGAAGCGTTTTAATTTAGGGGGGGTAAAGAAGAAGGAGGGATTTCGTTAGTATGATACAGATCTCGCAAGTGGCGGCCGCAAACTATCATTATAAAAGGTATTCTCTAGAGTATTTTTTGAATTCCGCAGCTCGGTTGGGCTTCCGCAATATTGAGTTATGGGCGTCAGGACCGCATTTTCATTTGGATTATTTTACGATTCAAGAGGTTAAATGTTTATACCAACAGATAAAATCAAAGGGCTTAAAAGTTGTCTGCTTGACCCCAGAACAGTATGTCTATCCGGTCAGCATCAGCCATCCGGATCCGGAATACCGCAAACAAAGTGTCGAATATTTTCGCCGGCATATTGAAGCTGCGTCGCTTCTGGAATGTGACAGAGTGCTGGTGACGACGGGAATTGCCTATTTGGATGCTGATGAGACGGAGGCATGGGAATGGTGCAGGGAATCTTTGAGCGAAATTTGTAAAACGGCTGAAACGAACGGAGTCTATCTTCCCATGGAGGCGTTTACCAGCTTTTCTACACAAGTATTTAACCAGGCCGGGCATATCGCTAAGATGATCGAAGAAGTCGGGAGTCCGTATTTGAAAGGCTTGGCGGATACGGATGTTATGGCAACGACAGGTAAGGATACGATCCATGACTTCATAAGAGAACTCGGAAATGATTTAGATCATGTCCATTTTGTTGATGGCAATCCCGGAGGACATCTCGTTCCCGGAGAAGGCGTGTTGGATATGGCCGAAGCGTTAAAGGCGCTGAATGATATCGATTATAAGGGATATCTGGGCCTTGAATTGCTGGATAGAAGGTATATCCTGGATCCTGAAAAAGCGATGCGGGATTCGCTCACGTGGTTCGAAGAGCACTTATCTTGATAGTTAACCTGCGAAAGGAATGATAAATTAATGAAGGCGAATATCTATGCTCATGAGGGCGAAGGCATTGAATGCGTATATAAAAACGAGAAATGGCTGGTATGCATTAAAAACTGGAAACCGGATAACGATATCAATGGCATTCATCGTCTGGAAGTGCATCGCGAAACCGACGAACAGTTCATTTTGGTAAAAGGCAAGGCAATTCTAATGGTATCGGAAAGGAAGGATGATCGGTTCGATATTGAACTGATCGAGATGGAACTGGGAAAGATCTATAATGTACCACAAGATACTTGGTTTTATACGATTATGCAAAAAGACACAAAAATGATGTATGTTCAAGACGCAAACACCACAAATGAAAACAGTGAATATTGCGAAATGAGCGAGACGGAGTTAGTTGATGTTAGAAAAAGAGCACTTGAAATATTTATTAATTGATTCAAACTGGTTGTCATTCCGAGCGTTTCTCTGTAATCTACAGGGGGACGCTCGCAGTTATTTTCTGTCCAATTTTGCAAAAGTGCTTTAATATAGAAGAAGCAAGCAACCCAATATGAGTTACTGGTTCAATCGCCCACTGGCCAATCGAACGAGTCATTCCTTGATCTGCAGAGGATTTTCGAGGAAGCGGAATCAGCAGACAAACCTGCAGGGCTGAGTGGCGGGGGGACGGCAACTGCGTAGCCTTAAGCCTCTCGGGTTCGTGAATACAAGGACTTATAGGAAGTTCCGGCAAGAGCTTGTAATAAAGATGACAACCAACGAGCGTTCTATCAATTATTGGGATATTATGGTAGGATAAGGTAGTACAATTGAATCTTGGGTGGGCATGGTTTCCCTTCGAGAGGAGGTGAGATCATGGAGTTGAAAGACGCAATTACTATCATGATTCTATTCGCAACATTTGTCTTGGCTCTTTTAACATACATCGGGAATAACTACAAGAAAAAGTAAAACCCACCCTAAGGTTTCGCGGCCATAGGTGGGTTTTTGTGTCCTAATTGACTGAAGGGATATATCCATCCAAGCCAATTGTATAGCCGGGTGTTAGCAGCACCCGGTTTTCAAATACAAATGATACCATATTTCCAGGACCATGAAAACCTGAAATTGAGTAATTGTGGGTTTACACCATTGGATAGTAACGAGGTTATTGGAGATAAATTATGGCCTATTATTAAAGGAATTATTATGACTAGTTAGAGAACAATCAGAGCCTTATAGTAGAAGGGTGCTATTTGTTTCCACATTATTTGAAAGAAATAGAAACAATTTACCCGGGAGAGATTATTTCAGTTTTCCTTGGATTTACCAATAAATATATTAATGAGAAATTTACATACATAATTAATAACAGAAACGCTATAGAAACACGGGGCTATCAAGAGGAACGGATAATTAATGATTTTATTAATGAACACAACGAATTCAGAATAATATGCCAAGAAGCTAAGGTTAAATATTTTGAAATCGATCAAGATTATGAAGAAGATATAAAAATGATATATGACTATATAGAAGATAAGATAAGAATGCTAGCTGAAATTGCTGATCGTTAAATACATAGAACAGAGGTAATTATTATGAAAGAATATTGGAATAACAGATTTATTCATGAAGGGCATATTTGGGGGAGACAACCAAGTAAAACAGTAATCGACGCAAAGAGAATTTTTGCGCTGAATAGTGTTAAAACAGTTTTAGTTCCGGGAGCAGGGTACGGAAGGAATACAAAAATTCTATCTGATACCTTTCAAGTCGATGCAATTGAAATCTCATCCGAAGCGGTTTTACTTGGAAGACAATGGGATACTGGAAGTCACTTTATTGAAGGATCCATATTTGATTTATCATTTAATAACAAAAGATATGATGCAATCTATTGTTATGACCTTATTCATTTATTTACTAAGTCGGAGAGAATGAGACTCATCAAAACATGTATCCAGCAATTAAATGAGGGCGGGATATATTATTTTACGTGTTTTTCAAATGAAGATGAGTCTTTTGGTGTGGGTAAGGAAGTCGAATATAATACTTTTGAATATAAGAAGGGAAAGATATCGCACTTTTTTGATGAAGATGACTTAATCAATCATTTCAGTGAAACGGAAATAAAAGAAATAGGGGAAGTAGAAGAAGTTTTCGAATACTCAAATGACGTTTCTAGAACTTATAAACTCAGATATATCTATGGAAGAAGTAACAGTAATACCTCAAAAGTCTGATCTTTATGAAGACGATATCTATGAGAAGAATCCAATGAAAATAGTTATTCGAGAGATTCCCGAGGAAGAGCCCTACATCTGATAACACCGTAGTATAATTAGCGTCAACTTTTTGTACGCCTTTCTGTAAGTGCGTTCGAAAGTATGACGCTTTTTGTATGAGCATTACACATAATGTGGAACATGAACAATTGCAATAACATGCTTATAGGTGAAAAGCATAGTCAACATCAGATTACCAGAATTAATGCACCCGCACTCTAGTAAACAGCCATCCGCCTGCCGCGAATAGAAGGTAAAGCAAGAGGTTGAAGCTGACACCAAGCAAAAGCGAGTCGTTGAACAACAACGTTCGGAAAAAAGAGACGACATGAACTCGCAATGAAGGAATCGCCGTTCCGAGCGGAATCGCTGCTAGGATCAGCGCGGACAACAACCAGCCTACAGGGTTGGAATACCCCGATGCAAGCATACTAAGAAGCGCCATGGCCATCAGGTAAAAAGCTGTCTGATAGAGGAACGATCCTGTGAAGCCAAAGTCGTTCCAATGAAAGGCGTCGACTAAATCAACGGTACCGGAATAATTGTGAAATACATGCATTTGCAGCAGAATCCAAAGGGAGTTGAGCAAAGCAACGGTCGCCGCCCAGACGGCATAAACGCCATGCAGCCCCCTGAAATATTGCGCTCTGCTAGCGCCTAAATGAACAATGCGTCTGTAATAGCTTAATGGCAGCACGATAGCTATCAGCGGCAACAGGATAATGAGCATATTAGCCTCGGAAAGGCGGGATATCCCGCTGCTGTCTGTGAGGGAAGTAACGATAAGTTCGGCAGTTCTGCCAAGCAAGATAATCATTAAGACAAACCAAACATACATTTTGAGCTGTCTGTAAGTTGATTTCAAATAAACGGCCAAAGTATCCAAATCAGAGACCCCCTTCAATCAAATACAGGAATAACTTTTGAAGACTCAGCGCCTCGATCGAAATATCCAATTCGCGGGCTTGCCGGAAGTCTGTATCAGCAAGCTGTTCGTAAATAGCAGCAAGCGTGCCCCGTCCATAGGCCTCGTGGTATAAAACGCGCTTGCTTTCCGTAAACGAAGCGACAGCCTCTGCATTTCCCCGAAGGAGATAGGCGGACATGCGTATCTTCTCCATGTCATCCTGCAGCAGGAGTGAGCCTGATTCAAGGATGAAGATGTGTTCCGCAACAGGTGCAATTTCGTCGATCAAATGCGTGGACAGCAAAATCGTGCGTGGATGATTGGCGTAATCCTCCAACAGTGTCTTGTAGAACCGCTCCCTCATTAAGACGTCAAGCCCCAGCACGGGCTCATCGTATAAGGTTAATGAGGCCCGGCTTGCAAGGCCGACTATATTTCCGATCAGCGACTGGGTACCTCTTGAAAGCTGCCGGATCTTTTTGTCCGGATCGACCAGAAAAAGGTCCAGCAGTTCCCGGGCGTAGTTCCAATCCCATTGGGGATGGAAATTCGCGGCAACCTGCAAAGCCTCGATCACCCGTGCTTCCCCGAAGTGCCGATATTGATCGCGGACATAACAAAAGTTCTCCGGCAGTTCTCTTTTGCCGAGCCGCTTTCCGTTAACCTGGATCGTGCCGGAATCCGCCGCGATTCCGCCCGCAATGATATTCAGTAAAGTAGTCTTGCCGGCGCCATTCCGCCCAAGCAAGCCGTAAATCACGTTTTCCTCCAACTGCAAATCCAAATTCCGCAATGCGGCGATAGTGCCGTAGGATTTGGTCAAATTGCCGCAAGCCAAGGCTATACTCACGGATTTCAGTCCTTTCTCATCTGTTTGATCATGGCAATGATTTCGTTGGTTGTCAGTCCAAGCTTATCGGCCTCGCTCAGCAGACTCGTCAGCATTTCCTTATAAAAACGATCTCTACGCTTCAACTGAATTTTCTCTTTTGCATCTGCCGAAACAAACATGCCAAGTCCTCTTTTTTTGTACAAAATTCCTTCATTTACGAGCAAGGCTATCCCTTTCACCACGGTTGCCGGATTGATTTGAAGCAGCTGGGAAAACTGGGCAACGGAAAGAATCTGTTCGTCCACGCGGAACGTGCCGTTCAGAATATCATCCTCTATTATATGGGCGACTTGCTGAAAAATCGGTAGATTATCATCGAAAGTGATGGTCATAGCTTCACCATTCGTCCTATTAGTATGTTACTCATCTAACATACCATAAGGGATGCAGAATCAATTGTCAATAGTGGATTGAAGCATGGAAAATAAACCAGAAGAGTCTGTTGACAGGGAAATGAATATGCATTACAGTATGCTACATAGGTAACATACTATCATGCCGATATACCAAAGCGAAGGATAAACCCGAATGACGCGGAAGTTTCCGCACAGACAATCAAAGGAGATGGAGAACGTGAATAAGCTGATTGAATTCAAAAACGTGACAAAAGAATACAAAATGGGCGAGGTATCGATCAAAGCGCTGGATGGAATTGATTTTTCCATATCGGAAGGGGAATTTGTTGTTGTTTTGGGGGCAAGCGGAGCCGGCAAAAGTACGATTCTCAATATATTAGGCGGCATGGATACAGCTTCCTCGGGCCAAGTTCTTGTGGGCAGGCAAGAAGTTACGAAATTAAACGAAAAGAATTTAACCCGATATCGCGGCGAAAAGATTGGTTTTGTCTTTCAGTTCTATAATCTGATCCCGAACCTGAACGCATTGGAAAATGTCGAATTTGCAGCCGAGGTTTGCAAGGACCATCTGGATGCCAAGAGTATTTTGCAGAAAGTAGGATTAAGCAGCCGGATTAAAAACTTTCCTTCCCAGCTCTCCGGAGGCGAGCAGCAGCGGGTGGCGATTGCCAGGGCCGTTGCCAAAAATCCGCTGCTTCTGCTCTGCGACGAACCAACCGGGGCATTGGATTATGTGACGGGAAAAGCCGTGTTGAAGCTTCTGGAGGACTTAAACAGAGAAATGAAAAAATGCATTGTTCTGGTTACGCATAATTCAGCGATCGCTCAGATGGCGGACAAAATCATTAAGGTAAAGAGCGGAAAGATTGAAAGCATTACAATCAATGAAAACAGACAAAGCGCCGAAGGGATTGAGTGGTAAGCATGAAGCTTTTTTATAAATTACTCCGGGATATTAAACAGTCGGCAGGGCAGTTTCTCTCTTTCGTGCTGGTTGTCGCCGTAGGCGCCTTTTTCTACACGGGACTAGCCACCTTGAGCAATGATTTGAGCGATTATTCGGAGGTATATTTCGAAGAACATAATTTAAGCGACCTGAAAGTGTTCTACCGCGAAATCTCCCAAGAGGAGATCGCGGAGTTAAGTCAAGCGGAAGGGATTCAAAAGCTGGAGGGACGCTATACCTTTGACGCCACGGAAGCCTTCGAAGGCTACAGCGCGTCGTTCATCATTCATTCCATACCCGAAAACAACGAAATCAATACGATCGCTTTAACCGAAGGCGCTCTTCCGTCAAGCAAAGGCGAGATTCTGGTGGATTCCCGCTATGCTGGGGAGCATCACTATGCGGTTGGCGATCAAATCACGATGAACGTCCATGAAACGGAGCATGCCTTTACCATCAGCGGCTTGGGCGAAAACGTGGAGCACGTGAAAAAGAGCAATACGCAGGATCATAAAAACTATGGAATTGCCTATATTGCGGAAGAAAGCATACCCGATATTACAGGGCGTTTGTTCTACAATGAGGTATTGGTCGATGCCCAAAATGATTACGATGTCGAACAACTCGGCAAGTCTATTGAGGCACAGTCCGCAGAACTTTCCTACTTGGGCCAAGAGAGCAAGGAACGTGCATACGGCTATTCGCTTTTGAAGGATACGCGGCATAATAATAGCCTGATGAGCAAGGTGATACCTCTCGTGCTTTTTATAATCGAAGCCATAATCTTGTGCCTGGCCATGTCCAGAATGATTGAATCTGAGCGAAATCAGGTTGGCATCATGAAAGCTTTGGGCACAAAAAACAGCAGCATTATGCTTCATTATATGGGCTATCCCGTGTTGGTTAGTATAATTGGGTCTGTTGTAGGCTATGTCATTTCAGCGCTGGTATTTGTTCCTCTCATCATAAACTCCAATGCAAGGTCTTATTCGTTGCCGGGTATTGAATTTTCCCAATCGCTGGATCTAATCTTGCCGCCAATCCTTATTTCCAGTTTATTCGGAATCATTGCTTGCTATATTAGCGGAAGGAATGTATTGAAGGAGCGCGCAGCCCAGGCGATGCGCCCCAAACCGCCAAAATCGATGAAAGCCATATTCATCGAAAGAATTCCCGGCCTTTGGAACCGCCTGCCATATAACTATAAGCTCATTTTGCGAAATATCTTTTTGAATAAACGGAAAGTGCTGGCGAGTTCAATTGGCGTTATGGTTAGCACGGTGTTGTTGATTACGGCATTTGGCACGCAAGCTTCTTTGCAACAAGTGGCGAGTCAGTTCGAGAAGGTATACTCCTACGACTTGCGGGTTGATTACAAAACGAGCGAAGCCCTGGATGACCTTACTCTCCCTGACGGTGTTGCAAGCCATTATGCTTTGTCTTCTTATCCCATTGAATTGAAGAAGGATGAGCAAATCGAAACAGCTTCCTTAATAGTGACGGAACAGGATAACGAGCTTATTCATTTTTTTGATAAAGACGGAAATCCTTTGCGCTTGGAGAATAATGGCGTGATCGTGCCTGGGTCGTATGCGGACCAAATGGGCATTGCGGAAGGGGAGTTCATTGCTATTATTTTTAAAAGTCCAGGGCTGGACAACAAAACTGTAGAAATGAAGGTTTTAAAAATCTCTACGCAATATTCCAACCCGGCTTTTTATATCACGCAAGACTATTTGACAAGCTTTGGACTGGACTACGAGCCGACTACGCTTTTGGTGGAAGCTGATCCTTCGGCAGATGTGGATGTCATTCGCGACTATTTTGGGCAGGATCAAAGGGTGGCCGCTTTGACCGGTATGGACGATGTTCGGAAAGAAGCCCGCTATATTTTGCAGCAAAACAGCTTTCCTTTTATTGCGTTTATCGTCTGCGCCGTATTCCTTTCGTTTGGTGCCATTTATACCATATCGTCCATCAACATCTTCGAGAGGAACCGAGAGCTTGCAACACTTAAAGTATTGGGTTATTACAGAAACAAAATTAACCGGCTTATCTTTTTTGAAAATATCATCATTACGACGTTGGCTGTGCTAGTTGCTTTCCCGATCTGCGGATATGTATATGAGCTGGTTGTAAAAGCGTTGTCGAGCACCCATCAGCAAATTCCGGATCAATTGAATATTGCCATCGTATTGGTAGCGGCACTGGTTGCATTTATGCTCACCATCATGGCCAATCTGCTGCTCAGACGAAAAGTAACCCGCATCCATATGATTGAATCCTTGAAAGGTTTGGAATAGCACTCCATTCATAAGAATAGCGATTTGGCGATTGTTCTTCATCATCATGGTAGATGATGGTACAATAGGTAGGACAATTGAATCTTGGGTAGGCATGGTTTCCCTTCGAAAGGAAGTGAGGCCGTGGAAGTAAAGAATGCATTGACGATATCAATTCTAACAACAATAGAAAGTAAAAACCCACCCCTAGGTTGACGCCAAAGGTGGGTTTTTATGTCCATTCGACCAAGAAGGGATCTGTATAAAGATCCTGAAATAAGAATGCAATTTATCACCCGATTAGAAACAAGTTTTTTTACAATCTGCAACGTAAAATTAATTATTAAATACAAACAGAGGATGAATAATGAAAATAAAAGTTGCGTTTTCTATCCTATTATTGATTTTATTGGCTTCCATTGGCAGTATGGTCTATTACAACATAAATTATAAAACTTTTGATGAAGCAATAAGTGAATCCAACGTTTCTATTGATGAAGTTTTCCATACTACTGACTATAAAGGGCACACTATCATTTTTTATGGAGAAAGAGATACATTATCAGTTGGATTAATTGAAAAGACACTTTTTGGATATCGTTGGAGTATTGGAGTAGGAAGTAAGATGTTCAACGAAGAAAATCAAAGGATCACGAGTATGTTTAGCAACTTACATCCAAGAGAAATACGATCTGACGATGACCTTGTTCCTTTAGTATTTGGTATTATTTATGACGATTCAATAGACAAGATAAAAATAAAATATAAAGACCAAAATATCACCGAAGCAACAATTATTGAGACAAGTAAAGGTCGTATTTGGTATTGTTTCTCAGATACACCTATCAATTATGATCCGGAGGTTCAAATGACATATAGGGATGGTACAGCAATTTGAAGGTAATTTATTCGCAACGTCTTGTTGCTCGAAGGGAAGGAATCCATGAGGCACGGTGATTTGCTTGGAATGGGTAATACAGCAAATGTTTATCAATGGGGAAATACGGAGGCCATAAAGATCTTTCATGATCAGGAGCGTTCAAGATATGAAGCAAGCAAAGAAGCCAAGAATGCAGAAATTATAAATAATTTAAATTTAAGAGCACCAAGATTTTGTGGAACATTGGAATATGAGGGAAAGCAGTGTCTTCTTTATGAAAGAATTAACGGTCCTACAATGCTTATGCAAATAGCGCCTACCATCTCCAGTATTTCTTACTACGCCAAACAATTAGCACAACTTCAAGTTGAAATACATCAAGTAAAAGTAGGAATTCAACCAAATTTAAAAACCGAATTATCTAGTAAAATATTTTCTCATGAAATAATAAGTGAAGGTGAGAAACAAGTAATTAAAGAGATTTTAGAGCATCTCCCTGAGAGCAATACTCTTTGCCATTATGATTTTCACCCTGGAAATATCATTCTATCTTCTGAAGGTCCAATTATCATTGACTGGTTGAATGCACTGGTTGGTCATGAGGCAGCTGATGTGGCAAGAACTTCAATGATGCTTCAATCTAATACCTTACCGCCAAATGCTCCTGAGATTTTAATAAGAAGAGAGCTTCGAGAGTTGTTCCATGAAGAATATGTAAAAGAATATGTCATGTTAAGCGGGAAGGAATATGAAGAGATAACGAATTGGACAGTACCCACCTTAGCATATCGGATCGGAGAAATGAATGGTTCGAATCAAATTGAGGTGTTGTCAAAGTTAAGAATGGGTTTAAAAAACCTTAGATAGCTCTTATCTTAGGCCCGGTCTTTTCGTAAATATAAGATATCGCAGCAGGATATAAAGGAGAGCTTCCGGAGACCCTACAAAGATAGAAATGAGATGAAAAGGAGAAGGGAGCTATGAAGCCTGATGAAATTCTGGAAATTCATAAGCATCGCCCATTTGAGCTGCCGGAGGGCAGCTGGGTGATGAGGCAGGTCTGGCATGATCTTCTATTTGCTCATTGGCCAATCGAGAAAGAGCTGATTACTCCCCATATTCCAAAGGATCTTCAGTTGGATCTTTGGCAAGGAGCTGCCTGGGTTACTATTTCGCCGTTTTACATTCGACCATTACATATTCGGTGGCTTCCACCGCCCCCATTTGTCCGTTCTTTTTTAGAATTTAATATGAGGACCTACGTCACTTATAAAAATAGGCCGGGTATTTATTTGCTCAGTGTAGATGCTTCGAGCCGGCTTGCAGTCGAGGCTGCAAGATTTGCCGGACTGCCTTATTTGAACGCGGATATGAGTATGAAGCAGAGGGACGGAATGTTTTACTATGCCAGTGAGAGGAAAGATAGACGAGGAGAATCTGCGAGCTTTAAGGGGATATATTATCCAACCAGCAGTGAGGTTTTCCATGCATCTCATAATTCACAACTATATTGGCTTACAGAGAGATATCGTCTATATACCCAGAAAAGAAACGGCGTAATGTTGGCAATCGATATTCATCACATACCCTGGCCGCTTCAAACCGCCGAATTAACGATTGAAAAAAATTCAATCGGTGAGGTGCTTGAAATTAAACCTCCAAACAGCAAAAAGCCGATATTAACCTACTCAGGTCGCCAAGATGTTTTGATCTGGCCGCCCAAGAAAGTAGAAAGCCGTGAATGAAAGAAAGAACTGCATATAACAGGAGGTGTACTTTCATGGAAAAAAGAAAGTTAATAAGTTTATTTGATAAACAAGCAGTGCAATATGACAAAAATAGAGAAAACCCAACACAAGCACGTTGGCGTAAAAAACTTTTAAGCCATGCCGGGGGTGAGGTGCTTGAACTTGCGGTGGGGGCAGGCGCTAATTTCCCGTTTTATCCTCCAGAGATAAAGCTTACTGCGGCTGACTTTAGTGAGATGATGATCGAAAAAGCCCAACTGGCAGCAAAGCACTATCGCATGAATGCAGATTTTATTTGTGCTGACATTGAAGAAATGGACTTTTCCGAGCAATCCTTCGATACAATTATTTCGACTTTATCATTTTGCAGCTACAACAATCCGCTAATGGTGTTGGATAAAATCAACCGTTGGTGCAAGCCTGACGGGAAAATCCTGCTAATTGAACATGGGATTAGTTCTAACTACGTGGTCTCCATGATCCAAAAGCTCCTTAATCCACTTTTATACCGCAGTTATGGATGTCATCATACCCGGGATATTCTTGGACTGATCCAAGAATCGGGTATTCGAATCGAGAAAGCAGAAAGCTACTGGTTCAATATGGTTCATCTTGTTTGGGCAAAACCGACCCCTCAATTTTAGCTTTTAATTGTTGAAACCATTCTATATTAACCAAGTGATGAGAACGGGAATTTTCGTTCATAAGGCGGTAGTAATCGGTCGTACCGGGAACTTCCTGTGAGTTGGACAGGTATTCATCAAGAAGAGCAATTCGCGTCTTAGTCTGGTCGATTTGAGATTGAATCAGCTCCAGCAATTTGTTTTTGTCGTATTCATTTGCAAATAGCAGTGCCCCATAAAATTGTAGGTTTACATATTCCGATTTGGTCCCGTATTTGACCATTAATTTTTCGAATTCAGCTCTTCCCGCTTTAGTGATATTATAGCTCCGAATTTCGCGCCCGCTGGTTGAGGGTTTCTGCTGGATCTGTTCAATCCAACCCTTTTCTTCAAGTTGCTGAAGATTATAATAAAACGAGCCCTTCGTGAAGTTTACAATGTACTTGTAATGGCGTTTTTCCATGAATGCCAGTAGTTCGTAGCCGTGAGCGCCGGGGTTTTGAATGAGCAAGCCAAGAACGAGTAAAGGGATCAAGACTGCATCACCTTCGCCATCTGTGCCTCAAATTCCGCATAAGTGATTTTACCCGAGGCCAAATCTAGGCTATGAAGGTAAATCTGTTCTGTTTTCGAATAGTCACACGACACGCTAAGCGACTGCTCCTCCCCGGGAATGGGTTCCAGGACATGACATTTTTTTGAAAACGCCTCGAAATAGCGGTAGCCGAATTTGCGTTGCGAGACCGCATCTAAATGAATGCCATCCGGGTTCGCGGTCAAATCTGCAGCCGTTACAAAATAACAATTATGCTGTTCGCTGGCAAAGTGCTTCAATTGTTCATTGACTTGCAGATACTCTGTTGCATGCTGTCCGAAACCGGTCTTCCCAAGGAAATCACCTAGTCCGCCTATAATCAACGGTACCTCTTTAAGATTCAGCTCGTTTCTTAGAGTCTCGATGATGTTCTTTAGTTTCTCGTAATAAGTTTCGTACAGCGAACCATAACTGTCGCTTTCCCCCTGGTGCCAAAGTATTCCGGAAATTTGACTGGAGCGCTGGGCGAAGCGGGCTTCGGACAAAGCATGCTGAAAAAGTACTCCCTCCGGATGCCAGTCATTTAAAGAACTGCCACCTTCCGCACAAGGAATCAGACCAATTTCTTGATCGGGATTAGCTTTCGACCACGCATTGGCAAAAGAGGCTGCCAAGCTTACACCTGAAACCGGGCGGTCGTAATTAATAGGCTCTGTCATCATCTGCCACTGTCCATTTCGCAGCATTTTTATTTTTTCGTTATAGATAGGATCGACTTCATGTAAAAATCCACGGCCTGCCATATTCGACTGACCTAACATTAAAAATGACTTGATCATTATTTGTTACTCCTTTACTTCTTGACTATAGTCTAATTAGACTAAAGTCAGTATATAGTCTAGTTAGACTATAGTCAAATGTCCAATGAATACCGAGAGGGAGATAGATCAAAAAGCCGTAAACATTGTAAATCAAAGCTTTTGGTATAATTATGTTTGAACGTCTTGTAAAATAAATAGGGAGAAGAATTATGGGACTTATAAATTATGGGACTTATAATTGAAGGAATTGAAAAAGAGCTAAGAAGAGAGAGGTTTTATAGATGATCTATCTAAGAAAATTAGCACATGAAGAACCTGAAGAGATCTATCAAATGATATTAGAGATTGGTGCCGGGGAGAACGGATTCGTTAATAGTTTACGGTCTAGTGATTTTGAAGAGTTTAAGCAGAAGCTGAAAAAGAACGATGATATTTCTAACGGCATCAACCTGGAAGAAGGACTGGTGCCCCAAACGATCTATTGGTTTTATGATCATGATCGGCCGGTTGGATATGGGAAGCTTAGGCATAAGCTTAATGAAAAATTACTGGAGCACGGAGGGCATATAGGGTATGTGATTCGTCCTACAGCAAGAAATAGGGGCTATGGAAAGCAGGCATTAACAGAGCTGGTAAAACAGGCTCATCTCATGGGAATTAAGGAAATTTTGCTAACCTGTGATGAAGCTAATATGGCCTCGAGGAGAATTATCGAGTTCAATGGCGGCGTTATGAGTGAACTGAAGGAAGGATCCTGTAAGTACTGGATCAGATGAAGCTGAAATTCCGAGAGCTTGATCAAAGAAAGCAAAGGATGGTGCGGAAATGCCTTTCTCATTTGAAATTCTCAGAGAGCGTATTGAGCGGATAGCTGAGCGCATTGAAGAGATAGGGGGGATGGTTAGAGAAATTACTATCAAAGATCCTGCCAAGCAGAAACAAATAGATTTAGTAGAGCAAAAGTTGGGTGTTCGACTGCCGTTGAGCTTTAAATATACGCTGTTGCATTTCTCCGCTGAGTTTAGCTTTCGCTGGTTCTTTCCGGATGACTATCAATTGCCTGAAAAATATAAAGGAATTTTCTGCGGGACACCAAATTGGAGCTTGAATAATCTTATCCGATTTGAGGAGAAGCGACAAGGGTGGATCGAGCATGTCTTTCCGAATCCCGAGGATAAGTACGATAAAGTATGGCACAACAAGTTAGCATTCTTGGAAGTCGGGAATGGGGATTACTTTGCATTTGATCTGAGTGAAAAGGGGAAGCATCCGATTGTGTATTTAAGCCATGACGATGGGGCAGGGCACGGATACATCATAGCAAATGACTTTATGGAGCTGTTGGATCATTGGTCAAGAGTCTGCTTTGTAGGTGCCGAGGACTGGCAGTGGATCCCCTTTGTACAATCTCGTGAAAGTGGTATTTTGCCAGATAGTGAGTCCGCCATTGAATTTAGAAAGCAATTAGATATTACGCTTTAGAGCATACAAGTCGAATTATTAGAAAGCAGCCACTTGAGCTGCTTTTATTTTGCTTTACGCACCTTTTCACGACTCCAGCAATGGAAATTTGTTGGTTACGGTCAGATGAGACAAAGAAGAAAAAGACGTACTCCATTACAGATCATGAGCAGTTCATAGTTGCCGTATTTCGAAATGATACTCATGTATATAAATTAGTCTGCCATGGAGGTTTGATTAAATAATTCTGATAGGTGATTGGAGAGTCACCATCCATGCGCGTTAGCAGAAAACGCTTGACCTTGCCCTAAGGGCAAAGTGTAGGGTATGAATAGAACAATACGATTGGTAAAGCAGAGGTGATGTTGTGTTATCGATAGGAGAATTCTCAAGGATCAGCAAGGTGTCTACAAAGACGCTTCGTTACTATGCTGAAATAGGGCTCCTTTTGCCGGATGAAATCAACCCTAAGAGCGGGTATCGGTATTATTCTATCGACCAATTAGAAACGATGTTATTTATCAACCGCCTGAAATCATACCGTGTTTCCTTAGAAGAAATTAAAAAAATCCTTGAATCGGAGGAATCTCAAGACGAACTACTTTATTTGGCGCTTACTAGAAAGAAAAAAGAAATTGAGAAACAAATGCAAGAATTTCAAAAAAACTTAGGCCAACTAAATGAGGATCTATCAAATTTGAAGCAAGGCAAGTCGATCATGTCTTATCTGGAAAACATTGATATTCAACTTGTGGAGATCCCCATGATGTATCTTCTATCTATCCGAAAATTGGTTCATGAATGTGATTTTGCAGAAGAGTACGGCAATTGCTTTGGTCAATTATTTAGGGAAATTGCAGATGAGAGATTAACGATGCTGGCTCCGCCAATGGTGCTTTTTCACAGTGCGGAATTTAGCCCATATGGCTTGGATACTGAATTTGCAATTCCGGTAAAGGAGTATGTGACTGGGACAAGGGATTTTTACCCGGGCCTATGTTTGAAAACAGTTCTATATGGCTCTTATTCTGATCTATCTTCAGTTTATACGAAGCAGCGAGAGTGGGCAGAGAAGGAAGACTATGAGTCCAGCGATGCCCTTTATGAAGTATATGTAACAGACCCTTCTCAAATATCAGAAGAAAGCGAGCTCATTACTGAAATTTATTATCCTGTCAGAAAGAAAGTGTGAAGACACTGGAAGGAGAAAGTGCTATGAATCAAGAAAAAGTGGCCGCGTTGGAAAAGAAAATAAATCACGATTATGGCAACATTGCTGGCATAGTTATACTAAAGGACGGTACGACATGTTATGAACATTACTTTAATGAATGCACCCCCGATAGCCGGATTCATGTCTATTCCGTAACAAAAAGCATTGTTTCCCTATTGATCGGGATTGCTATGGACAAAGGGTACATCAAAAGTATCGACCAGAAAGTACTAGATTTTTTCCCGGATTATACAGTTAGAAGAAGAGAAAGAACAATCCAGCAGGTTACTCTTAGGCATTTGCTAACCATGACAGCGCCGTACAAATATAAGCTTTTTACACCGTACATAAAGTATTTCACAAGTGATAACTCGGTACAATTCACACTCGATCTGTTAGGAGGAAGGGGGGAGATTGGGAACTTTAGATACACCCCCCTTATAGGACCAGATATTTTGTCGGGCATTCTTGTAAAAGCAACGGGTCAATCGGTGCTTGAGTTCGCGACCGAAAATGTATTCTCACCCATGGGAATTACTGTTGAGCGCAATGTGATCTTCCATAATAAAAAGGAGCAGCTCGCATTTAATCAAGCTAAGCATATTAGCGGCTGGGTTGCTGATCAGGCCGGGATAAATACAGCAGGCTGGGGGCTTTCCTTGAGTCCTGTGGATATGGCAAAAATAGGGCTGCTCTACTTGAACAACGGAAAATGGGGGGATACACAAGTTGTATCGACGTCATGGATAGAGGAGAGTACAAGGGAACATAGCCGATGGAAAAAAGTCAATCTCCCATATGGATATTTATGGTGGATTGTCGATGATAAAGAACATGCCTGTGCGGCTATGGGAGATGGAGGGAATGTTATTTATTTTAATAAGAAGAATAGAATCGTGGTGTCTATTGCTTCCTTTTTTAAGCCGCGGGTGAAGGACAGAATAGAACTTATCAAGGAGCATATTGAGCCAATATTTTCATAGGTCAGGGGATGATTGAGCAAGGTAATAGATATTACGAATTTTTAGAGTAATTTCTTTAAAAAAGGAGGTACAGCAATTTCTCATTGCTATGCCTCCTTTACATATAGCTTTTCCGTTACCGGGAAGAAATGACCTGATTTAGAAACCTCTCTGCATCACGATTGAATTTCCAGGTGATCCCGAATTTATCCACTAGCATACCGAAGCACGAAGACCATGGGACATTGGATAGAGGCATGATAACAAAACCACCGGCGGCTAAGTTGTCAAAATAATGCTCCAAGGCCTGCTTGTCATCAATAATGATGCTGATAAGCACGTTATTTCCCTTTACCAATTCACCTGTAGTACTCTTCATCGAAGGCAAGATATCGGACATCATGAGTTTCCCGCCCGCAAATTCGATCGATGACTCCATGATCATATTCAACTCATTTTCCGGCATCGGAAAGCTGGGGTCCTGCGGAATATCCTTGAATTTCACCTTTTTGACTTCATTGGCCTGCAAAGCCTCCGAATAGAAATCAATCACTTCTTCTGTGTTCCCATCAAAGTTTAAGTATGCAATAACTGACATATGACAACCTCCTTCTTGTTATGAATGAAGTATAAGCTATAATAGATGACAGCTAATATGTCACCTTTTTAGACTGAAAGCCAAAAAATAATGATTTACTTGCGAACGGATGGGGAAGATGGGAAAAACCGAACGACTGATTTCTATAGTAATGATCTTACTGCAAAAAGAAATCGTATCTGCATCAGAATTTGCCAAGCTATTCCATGTATCCAAAAGAACGATTCTTCGTGATATGGAAGCCTTAAGCATGTCCAATATTCCCATCTATGCTATCAATGGCGTAAATGGGGGTTATGGCATCATGGAGGAGTATAAATTGGATAAGCGGCTTTTAAGCAGCCAGGATCTAGAGAACATCCTTACAGCGCTAAGCGGGCTGGAGCAAATTTTGTTCAGCCAAGAGGTCGAATTAACCATCCGAAAAATTGCGTCCATGGTTCATGCGAACGCGCAACAAAGCTCAATTCATTTGTCCTTTTATGATTGGAAGGGCCGCGCTGAAATTTTGCAGGTCTTGAGAACATGTCAGGACGCCATTAATCAAGGCCGACTGGTCTCCTTTGATTACATCGATAAGGATGGGAAGAGCACGAAACGAATGGTGGAGCCCTACCTGCTTCATTTTAGCGAAATGAGCTGGTATTTGAGGGGATTCTGTCTGGAGCGCAGGGGATACCGAACCTTTAAGCTGTCCAGAACCGAGCATCTTCACATGGAGTCGAAGACCTTTTCCCCTAGGGAGGATGTAGCACATGATTTGGCCGAAGCGCGGTATCAACCGCAATTAATCGAAGTCAAAGCATGGATTAAGCCCGCTATACGGGATCAGTTTATCGAGCGATATGGCCGGAATAGTGTTATAAGCCTTGAAGACGAATCCTTATTGGCAACATTCCAGGTGCCCCATAGCCCAATCGGATTTCAACTGATCGCCGGCTTCGGAACGAATCTGAGAATCATCGAACCTGCGGCTTTTGCCGAGGAATTTCGGGCATTTTTATCTAGTATGCTTGAACAATATGATCAGGTAAAATGACCCACAAGAGGATCACTTGGAATATAAGTGGTCTTCTTATGGGTCATCATGTTGGCTTAGAGCTTGAAGGTGGATACGGATTGTTGAAGCTCTTCGGCTACTTGGGCTAGGGACTGGGCTGTGGCAGCCGTTTCTTCACTGCTGGCAGCCGCTTCCTCAGTTGTTGCTGAGATGTTCTCAATTGCAGTAAGAACTGTAGAGGTCTGGGCAGCCTGCTGTTCACTGGCGGCAGCAATCTCCATTACCTTTTGGCCTGCTTCATTGACATAATTAACGATGTGTCCAAAGGACTCTCCGGTACGTTCAGACAATTCCGCGCTGTCATGTACGGATTTTACGCTGGCACGTGTATTTTCCTGCATGCCTTTAATAATACCTGTAATCTGCTTGGTTGCTTCGCCGCTACGTTCGGCAAGCTTTCGCACTTCATCGGCGACTACCGCGAACCCGCGCCCCTGCTCGCCAGCTCTTGCTGCTTCAATTGCCGCATTAAGCGCAAGCAAGTTGGTTTGATCTGCAATATCCTCAATCACACTAATAATTTCGCCAACCCTCTGCGAATCATCTTCCAATCTCGTCATTTGCAGACTTACTGATTTCATGCTTTCGCTGGAGGTTTGAACAACATGGCTTCCTTCCTCAGCGATACGCACGGTTTCATTAGACAGTTCGGAGGCCAGCTCGGTGTTACGGGCTACGGCGTGTATCGCTGCAGACAAGTCCTTGAACAATTCATTCATCGTCTGAGCATCACTCGCCTGACTTGCATTTCCGCTGGCAATTTCCTCCGTGCTGGCAGAGATTTGCTGAGAGGCTGCAGCGAGGCTTTGAGCATGGCTCAAAATGTTACCGACAGTGTCCCGCAAGCTTAAGACCATATTATTCATTCCTTGAGCAAGCTGCCCGATCTCATCTTTAGTGGAGATGTCAAGAGTGTTCCGGAGATTTCCACCAGCTACTTGCTGGACAAGTTGAGTGACTCGTGCAAGAGGTCTGGCAATGATCTGCGCAATAATATAACCCAGGAGAATAGAGATTACGGCAGAAATAGCAATTACAGCTATGGAGATATTTCTAGAGGAGGTATAGGTTGCCTCTCCAGCATCCTTTGTCGCGTCCGCCTCCGCCATATTAATGTCGATCAAATCATACAACAGGTCTCTGATTTTATCACCGACATCGCCCAACTCGTTCTTGATCAATTGTTCCATTTCTTGTTTTTGGTTGTTGCTGCTCATTTCCACTGCTTGATCTAGCAGCCCCAGATATTCATTCCATAGTCCGTCGAACGGTTCTAGAGCGGCTTTGGATTCCTCGCTGAGGAGCGTACTTCGAAAGGCATTCATATTATTCAGCAGTTCTTTCTTTTCTATTTCCAGTTGATTGATGTCTTCCTCTTCAGCCGCTTTGTTGTCTGCCATATAGATGCTTCTAACGAGAACCCGCATACGCGTGTAGCCGATCTGTGCAGATTGCACGGATTGTAGAGGAATAAGCCCGTCATCGTACATCGACTTCAGGGACCCGTTCAGCTTGCTTAAATTGGTGAGACTATATACTCCAACAAAAGCGAGAATCAGCGATACTAGCAAAAATGCGGAAATCAGCTTTACACTGGTCTTCAAATTGTAGAAAAATTTCATGTGATGTTCCTCCAGGTTCGTTGGGTAGTCTATGCGTTGCCGGATAACTTAATAATTGTTTCGACATCAAGAATAAGGGCTACATTACCGCTGCCTAAAATCGTTGCTCCTGAAATCCCGTCAGTTCTGGCGATAAAGCTGCCAAGACTCTTGATCACGATCTCCTGATTTCCGATTAACTCATCCACTGCCAGTGCGACTCGCTTTTCAGCCCTTCCGATAATAACCATGGGCAAATAGTTGCGAGCTGGAGAATGCGGGTATTGAAAATGTTCCTGCAGCCAGACGACAGGAATGACTTGTTGCCGGATTTTTATAACAGGCTCTCCTTGCAGCCTTTTGATTTCATCTGTTTCGACCCGTGTAATCTCCGCAACGCTGCTCATAGGAATAATAAAGGTCCGTCCGCTGATTTTTACGAGCAATCCTGTAACAATGGCTAAAGTAAGGGGGAGGCGGATCTGGAATACGGTGCCTTCACCCTTGACCGTCTCAATATCAATCATGCCGCTCATGCGTTCAATATTATTGCGAACAATGTCCATGCCCACCCCGCGGCCGGAGACTTCACTCACC
Organism: Paenibacillus apis; assembly: GCF_018333295.1. Taxonomy (NCBI): domain Bacteria; kingdom Bacillati; phylum Bacillota; class Bacilli; order Caryophanales; family Paenibacillaceae; genus Paenibacillus; species Paenibacillus apis. Next base: position 21,976 of record NZ_BORS01000008.1, on the reverse strand, counting down.
TCGGCGGCAGTTGAAAATCCCGGTCTGAAGATGAGATGAAGAGCTTCATCATCACTCAAGCGCTGGGCTTCAGCCTGTGATAGGATTCCTTTCTGGACGGCTGATAAACGAAGCTTGTCTGCGTCCATTCCAGCTCCGTCATCTCGAATGGAGATCACAACATGGTTATCCTGATGTATAGCGGATATGGTGACTGTGCCGCGCTCGCTTTTACCGATCAACCGTCTTTGCTCCGGCCGCTCGATCCCATGATCAACCGCGTTACGGATCAGGTGGATCAGAGGGTCGCCGATCTCTTCTATGAGGTTGCGGTCCAGCTCGGTATCTTTCCCTTGCAAAATAAGGTCAACCTGTTTGCCCAAAGATTCGGATAAATCTCTAACCATACGCGGAAAACGGCTGTACAGCTGCTCAATTGGAAACATCCGGGCTTTCATTACACCGTCCTGCAATTCGCTGGTGAGCAAGCTCAAATGGTCCGAAAGCTGAACCAGCTCTTCAACAAGCTCATCAGCACCGAATTTTTGTCTGAACAGTTGCTTGATCTGCTGAAATCTCGTCTGATCAATCACAAGCTCACCAGCGAGATTCATCAAATGATCCAAGCGTTCGATATTCACCCGGATGGTTGGGGATTTACTCTTTGTCCCCGGCATTTCAGAGCGCTGCAAGAGAGAAGGATCCGCAGCCTCCGGCAACAGCTCCTTTGGTGCTTCCGCGTTACCTGGAATATCAGAGAGCAGGAAGGGGAGGACGTCTACCGTTTCCACATCCAATATTGCACTCACGCTCTTTTTAAGTCCGTGATCATCCAGGTCATTAGAGGCCAGAATCCATGTAACTTCATGGATTTCCTCTTCCTTAAGCGATTCCCAGCTCGGGGGATCGCTGTCTACCATCGTGCCATAGTTCCTAAGTTCCGTCTCGACCAGATACATTCGCGGCAGCCTCATCTGTGCGTGGGGAGAAAGGGACACCCTGATCGAAAACAACTTTTTTCCGGCTTGTATTGCTTGTTTGACATGCTGCTTCAGACGTTCATGCCATTCTGGAGAAACTGCATTTTTTTCAAATGCTTCGGCTTCTGAGGCTTCGAGTAGGCTGTACTGCTGAAGCTCCTGCAGAAGGGATGAAATATCTGCTGTTTCGGAATCGGTCTGGATGATTTCATCTTGAAGTCCTTTCATGACATCGAGTCCTGTGAACATCAGGTTAATTAAGGGCTTGGCCACAGATAGCTGTCCATTTCTTACTTGATCCAGAAGATGCTCAACATGATGAGTCACTTCCTTCATCTTGTGATATCCCATCGCGGCGGAAGAGCCCTTTAAGGTGTGCGCAGCGCGAAACAGCCGATCAATAGCGCTATCGGCAGGCCCTTCCCGCTCAAGACGTAATACTTCTTCTTCAATAAGCTGAAGCTGTTCATCCAATTCTTCTAAGTATAATTCGCGGTAGTCCGACAAATTGGTCACGAATGTTCCTCCTAGCTGTCTCCGAGAAGCACCTCATCTAGTTTTAGAATTCCTACCAGGCTCCCGTCTGACGCCAACCCAATACCTGTAAAAAAACTACCGCTTACCTGAGCGATCTTATCCGGAGGGGGTTGAATATCACTGAAGGTGGTCACCTTGCTGACTTTATCCACAATGATTCCTACTGCTTCTTCCTTGTGATTGGCAACCACGATGCGTGTAGCTTTCGTGAATTCATCGGGTTCCAGCATAAATAGGCTCCTTAGACTAATGACAGGTACGATTTTTCCCCGCAAGTTAATCACACCCTGGACATAAGGGTAGCTGTTAGGGATATCTGTTATGGCTTGCATCTTAATAATCTCATGAATTTCGGAGATCGTGATCGCATAGTTCTCACTGTCTACACAAAACTCGATATACTGCTCCTGATCTGTTGATTGCATTTCTCAGTTTCCTACCTTTCCTGATTTCACCCAAGATAAGAGTTGTCCGAATCGAACAGCTCAAGTGCTACCCGGGTAATGTCCGGATCGAACTGGATGGCACTATTGCGCTGCAATTCCTGTTTGACCTGTTCGAGCGTCAAATTTGGACGGTATGGTCGTTCGCTCATCATTGCGTCATAGGCGTCAGCTATGGAACAGATGCGAGCTAGTAAGGGGATCTCCTGCTCTTTAAGCCCGGAAGGATACCCATACCCGTCCCAACGTTCATGATGATGAAGAATCACTTCGAAGACGGATTCCTCAAAATCAGAAATGTTATGTAAAAGATCCGCACCTACCTGCGGGTGAAGCTTAATAATTCGCCATTGCTGCGTGGAAAGGGGGGCTGTTTGCTCCAGCACACTTATGGGCAGCATGATTTTACCCAGATCATGAAGAAAACAGCCGCGCAATAAATTCTCTTTCTCACAAGTTCCCAGATTCATCTTCGTGGCGATTCGTTCTGCGAATATAGCTACCCGAATACTATGTTGATAGATTTCAGGACGATGTTTTTGCATAAAGTTCATGAGGTGAATCAGAGGAGTAGATTCTTGGTATATTACGGACTGTCGGTCGATTAATTCTTGCAAAGGGCTCAATATGGTTCTCCTTTCCTGTGAGATACATGAAAACAGAATCCGACGATGTGATCAGCGAGACAGTCAAAAAAACCTCCTTTTCCTAGTAAATTCAATCACTTGCGGTCTTTGCATGCCTTTATTCCGATGACTTGCGACGTGTCAAGTTTCAAAATCAAGTAAATATCGACCTGGATAGGTCGTATAATGATAATTATCCGACAAAAATTCAGGGGGACACATGAATGACTACTACTAACAACATGATTCTTGCAGATTCGTTCGCTTTGCTTCATTCGGATTCAAAGGGCCTTAGTGACGATAAGATCGTCAACATGTTTTTAAGTGCCTGCTGTACAGCAGAAAATACGAAGAGGAGCTACTTAAGAGCTATTCATTGTTTTCGGGAATTCATTGGGTTCAAGAAGCTTGATACGGTAACATGGAGGGAAATTGAGTCATTTAAGCTTTATCTGCAGCAGCGTGAGAAGTTAAGTTCAAAAAGCTCGCTGGCGCCAGCGAGCATCGCGGCTTTTATTGCTCCACTGAAATCATTATATAGATGGGGGAGCGATGAAAACGTCGGGCTCTTTAAAAGTAATCCTACATCTAATGTGCGCCTTCCTGTTGTACAGGTAACAAGCCACCGGAATTTTTTAACTAAAAAAGAGGTAGGGTTGCTGCTGAAGTATCTGCAGCAGGATAGTCAAAGGAATTACTTGATCGGGCTATCCCTCGTATTGCTTGGTTTACGTGTGTCAGAGCTCAGTTCGATCTGTTGGGGGAATTTTCACAGTGATCCTTTAGAATCGAGTGTGTGGCTTACGCTTCAATATACAAAGGGCGGAAAAACAAGGGAAGTTAAGGTGCCCGAAAGTTTATGGAACATATTTTTGGATTACGCAACACGTATGTTCGGAGACTCTGTTCCTCCTGCAACGTTCAGATTGTTTCCAATCTCCACAAGACAAATTGAACGAATTATTCGCAAGGCTGGAGAAAGAAGCGGGATAACGAAAAAGCTGACGCCGCACTGGCTGAGACATACAAACGCTACCTTGGCATTACTTGGGGGAGCATCGCTTCAGCAAGTGCAAGAAACGCTAGGTCATTCACATATTAATACGACACAGCGATATTTGCATACTGTGGAGCAAATGAAGAAGGCGGCCCCGGATTATGTACATGATACGCTGCGGGAAATTATTTACTAATGCTCTATGCAAAGTAGGTTGTTTGTCCTATAATTTGATTAATCACTCCAACAAAAAACGGTCTTTTTATACATTTTTGCCCATGACATTTGTCGGATAATTATCATTATACGACCTATTTCGACATTCTCGACATTCCATTCCTAAAATTTAAACTTCCCAAAAATTACCTTGTCATAGAAAGGTCCGGAACTGTCACGAGTGCTATGAAAGAAAAACAGAAAAAGATCTATAGCAAGCACTCAACGTGCATTACACCAGTTCTTCTACCTGTGAATCAGCTTTGCGAGCCTCAGTTTATTGAATAGCTAAATACAGACATGGCCGTCCAAGGGCCGTGTCTTTTTTTGGCAGAATTAATTTGTATAAAAATGAACCTATTCATGATTTGTGACAATGTATAAATGAATGCGTGTATAGAGAGGAGGAGTTACTTGGAAATTGATGAGTTGATCGAACTGGTGGAGCTGCACGGTAAGGCGGTTTATGGCTTTTGTTACAATCTGACCAGAAACAAGGAAGACGCGGACGATTTGTATCAAGATACTTTTCTGAAGGCCGCTGAATTAAGACACAAGATGGATATGTCGGGCAATCCAAAAGCTTTCCTGATCTCCTTCCGAGCCCGAGTACGGACAAGATCCGTTTTTTATATCTCCGTTGATAAAAGGGCAGAAGCCTTGGGTGGTCAATATCGCAACGATGAATGGCGGGTACAGTGATACTGTTATGGATGGTGTGATGTATAGAATGATTGAATGCGATCAGGTAGAGGTATTTGCAGACAGAGGGGTGTACTTGGCAATTAGCAGCGGGACTTCGTTCTATAGCAACGAGGCGTTTAGGTTCGATGAGAATACAGGTGAGGTTCATGTAAGAGAGGACTACTCGAAGGCCTCACTTTTGTTCGATCTTCCTCTTGATCCGGCAAAGGCAGATCGTCAAACCGCAGAGACTTATTTGAAGGAATTGCTGAACAACTCTACATCTACGCAGAACACGGAAAATCATGAATACTCAGGGAGTATGGAGGATGCGGCTTGGGTTAGCTGGATTGAGGAATTGCGGGCCAAAATCCGCAACGGTGAGCAGGTAGGCGAGACGATTACCGATTCGATCAAGGAAGTGACCTATGATGCCTCTGGGAATATCACGTATACTTACGGAGACTTAACTGCAACCATTTCCCTTGAAAATTTATTCGAAGAGGGACAGACCGGATTTACGGATCGGCGGCTCCCAATTAGCAGGAACGGGGATGACTATAGAGCCATGCTCTTCCACAAAGATGAGAATGGCGTGATTACCGGAAGAATTGTTGAAATTGAAATAGAATAGTCTACTGGAATTAGCGAGCCCAATCCTTGGAGCTCGCCTTTTTTATCGAAGGAATACAGAATGCCATTTCCTTATACTAATCTTCCTTAAATCCTTCCCCATGCACATCATGCACATCGTTGATGATAATGAATGCCCGGGGGTCGACCGATTTGGCGATTTGATGAAGGCGGCGGATTTCCGGACGGGAGACGACGCAGTATGCCATGTATTTGGATTGCTTGGAGTAGGCGCCGATCGCCGGGATCAAGGTCACTCCCCGATCCATTTCCTTCGTAATCATATCCGCAATGTCCGGAGCATGATCACTAATAATGGTAAAGGCCTTGGCCGAGTATGCCCCCTCCTGGATAAAGTCGATGACTTTGGAAGCGATGAATACCGCGACAAGGGTGTATAAAATATTTTCCTTCGCTACATAGAAAAGTGACAGCGCAATAATGATAATATCGATGGTCAGAATGACCTGTCCCATACTGAAGCCGTATTTGCGGTTCAGAATTCGCGCTACAATATCGGATCCGCCCGTCGTGCCGCCGAATCGAAATACAATGCCAAGTCCGGCGCCAAGCGTTACACCTGCATAGAGAGAGGCCAGAATGAAATCCGTTTCGAAGGTTTCGATCCAGCCGTGCTCAATCATCTTTTCGAAGATCCATAAGAAAAAGGACAGCGAACCGATCCCGATTCCGGTATAAACAATCTGGCGTCCGCCAAGAATTTTCCATCCCAGAAAGAATAGCGGGATATTCAGAAGCAAATTGGAGAACGATGGTGAAATACCAAAAGCGTATTTGAGCAGGATCGTGATTCCGGTCACCCCTCCCTCCATAAGCTGGTTGGGTATAATAAAATAGAGAAGTCCGAAGGCATAGATTGCGGTTCCCAATAAAATAGGAAGCACCGTTTTCACGACTCCCGATACTTTAAATGAATTCATTAATTTCATCCCTCACCTATCCATAAAAGTGAATTTTTCGCATACTTACTTAGTATATCTTTTTTTCGTGCGATTAAAAATGATTTGTCTTCAAAACTGCTTTGCGATAACATAGGGATGAAACTCACAACTTGCGGAGGAATGTCGGATGGAAGAGAAGTCTCTCGCCGAAATGCAGCGGGAAGTGGACCGATACATATCGCAGTTTAAGGAGGGCTATTTCAGTCCGCTTGCATTGATGGCTAGAATGAGTGAAGAAGTCGGAGAGTTGGCCCGAGAGGTCAATCATAGCTATGGCGAGAAGAAGAAAAAAGCAGACGAAGCGGATAATTCCATTGAATTGGAGCTTGGGGACATTATGTTTATCACCATGTGCTTCGCCAATTCGCTGGGCATCGATCTGACGGAAGCTCACAATAAGGTGATGCATAAATTCAATACCCGCGATGCGAATCGGTGGACTCCTAAGGACACCGAATAAGGACCTCTGTCATATGCTGTACTGTGAACAGCCCATGACAGGGGGAAAGCAGATGAAGGCGGAGGACTATCTTAAGAAGGCATACCGCAGCATTTACAATAATGATTTTGAACAGGCGATATCCTGGTTTGACCAGGCGCTCGCGATTGAGCCGGATAACGCAGATATTCATTATCGGTGCTCCATTACATGTGCGCGAAGCAACAGGCTGGACAAAGCCATTGCCCACGCCAGACTCGCATTCGCATTAATGCCTGCGCAGGAGGAATATAAGCTGCATTTTGACCGGATACAAGCCAAGGAGCTAACACAGCTGGCCAAGAAGCGTTTGGATTCTTCCTCTAGCAGCTCGTCACAGGGAAGCAATTCATCATCCGCGATTCGACTGTTGAAGCGGGCCGTCCAGCTGGATCCGCTATCTGTAGATTCACAGGTGTGGTTAGCTATTGCCTATGCCGAGACGGGTCAATATGTGAATGCGCTGAAGGCGCTTCGGGATGCATCGTCACTGCCCCAGGATGAAGCGGTGGCGACACAGCTTCGAGAACTGGAGCAAAGAATACGCAAAACCATGAAAACTTAGTTGAACAAGTGGAGGTATCAGGATGACGGATAGAATCAGAGTTGCTGTGGCTGGTGCAGCTGGCAGAATGGGACGCGAAGTCGTCAAAATGGTGCTGGAGGATGAAAGTCTGGAGCTGGTTGCCGCCATCAGCATTGACAATGACGGGGAGGATGCAGGGACCCTAGCGGGATTGAAGCCTTGCGGTGTAAGACTGACATCCGACCTGGAGCTTGCGCTGCTTGAGAGCAAGCCGCACGTCATGGTCGATTTTACTACCCCGGCATCGGCATATGGAAATACCGAGCTAGCCATCAAGCATGGCGTTGCTCCTGTAATCGGTACGACCGGCTTCACGCCGGAACAGATCGAGGATCTGGACAAGCAGTGCCGGGCCAAGAAGCTTGGCGGGCTCATTGCACCGAACTTCTCAATCGGCGCGATTCTGATGATGAAGTTCGCTGCGGAAGCAGCCAAATATTTTCCGCATCTGGAGATTATCGAATATCATGGGGATCAGAAGCTGGATGCGCCTTCCGGAACCGCGGTGAAGACCGCTGAACTAATTGCGGCTAACCGGGAAGAGCTGCGCCAGGGCAATCCGAACGAGGAAGAGACGATTGAAGGCTCAAGAGGCGGCTATTATAATGGCTTTAGAATCCACAGTGTCCGGCTGCCTGGAGTATTTGCGCAGCAGGAGGTCATCTTTGGCGGATTCGGGCAGAGTCTCAAGATACGCCACGATTCCTTCGAGCGTGCAGGATATATGCCGGGCGTTAATTTGGCGGTCAAGAAAGTGCTTCAATGCGAGGGCATGGTTTATGGTTTCGAACATTTAATGGATGGATAGTAAGGGGAGAGAGAGAACATGTTGAATATCGCTTTTATTGCACACGACCGTAAAAAAGAAGATATCGTTAATTTTGTCATTGCCTATGAGCATGTGTTCAGGGGGAAGAAGCTGTATTCGACCGGTACGACGGGGATGCGTATTATGGAAGCGACAGATCTACAGATTCACCGCTTCCTCTCCGGGCCGCTTGGCGGCGACCAGCAAATCGGCGCTCTGATCGCGCAAAATGAAATGGATCTCGTGCTCTTCTTCCGTGATCCATTAATGGCACAGCCTCACGAGCCGGACATTACCGCGCTGTTGAGATTGTGCGATGTGCACGGTATTCCTGTCGCGACGAATTTGGCTACGGCGGAGATTCTGGTTCGCGCTCTGGATCGCGGAGATTTCGGCTGGCGTGAGCTGGTAGAATCCAACAAGCCGGGATTGGGGTAAGGATGAGTACATCTGTAGAACCGTTGGACATCCTTGTGTTCGGTGCTCATGCAGATGATGCGGAGATTGGGATGGCAGGCACAATTGCCAAGCATACCGCTGCCGGTATGCGGGTTGGTCTGTGTGATCTGACGCAGGCCGAATTATCCTCGAATGGCACGGTAGAGCTAAGGCTTCAAGAAGCCGATGCGGCTGCCCGGGTGCTAGGCGTTGCCATGCGCATAAATCTCGGTCTGCCGGACCGCGGGCTATTCGGGACACCGGAACAGATTGCTGCCGTAACTGAACTGATTCGCACCTATGCACCGAAGATGGTGTTTGCTCCTCATTGGGAGGATCGCCATCCCGATCATGTAGCCTGCAGCAAGCTGGTGCAAGAGGCGGTATTTAATGCGAAGCTGCGCCGGTATATGCCGGACAAGCCGGCGGTTAGTCTGCCGGAGCTTTATTTTTACTATATTAACGACTGGACAACCCCGGATGTGCTGGTGGATGTAACGGACCATTATGCGCTCAAACAACAGGCTCTTGGCTGTTACCGTTCCCAGTTCATAAAAGCGGAAGGTGACGATGCTGCGCCGACGCCGCTGAATCAGGGGTATATCGAAAGGGTGCAGGCCAGAGATGCCTTACTGGGCCAAGCCCGGCTGATTCCTTATGCCGAAGGCTTCACGGTTAAGACACCTTATCTTGTTCATCTGTTCGGAGCCAGCCGCTCATAAACTATACTTGGGAATTAAGGAATCAAGGAGGCCGCTGGCGGATGGATTCATTTCTGAAGATCGGCATTACATGTTACCCGTCGCTCGGCGGGTCAGGAGTAGTTGCGACAGAACTCGGCAAGCTGCTGGCGGAGAAGGGGCATGAGGTTCATTTTATATCGCATAGTGTTCCTTTCCGTCTTGGCAGCTTTCATAAAAATATTAAGTATCACGAAGTGGATGTCAGCGACTATTATGTGTTCCGCTATCCGCCTTATGATCTATCATTAGCTACGAAAATGGCTCAAGTCGCCAAGCAGCAGGAGCTGGACGTGCTTCATGTGCACTATGCCGTTCCGCATGCTGTGTGCGCCTTCCTGGCCAAACAGATGGTTGGCGATAAGCTGAAGGTGGTCACGACCTTGCATGGAACGGATATAACGGTGCTGGCTCAGGACGAGTCGCTGAAGGATCTGATTCGGCTTGCCATTAATGAGAGCGATGCTGTAACCTCGGTGTCCAAGGATCTGACCCGGGAGACCCGGGAAGTACTGGATATTACCCGCGAGATCGATCTGACCTATAATTTCGTGGATCCGCGAGAATATTATCCGCGAAATACCTGCAACTGCAAAAGCGACTTTGCAGAACCGGGCGAAAAGGTATTGATGCATATTTCGAATTTCCGGCCGGTGAAGCGGGTTGGCGATGTGGTTGAAGTATTCAAGAAGGTTCAGGAGCAGATGCCTGCAAAGCTGTTATTTGTTGGCGAAGGCCCGGACCTTCCAAAGATTCAATGGAAGATCCGGGAGATGGGGATAGAGGATAAGGTGCATTTTCTGGGCAAGCAGGATGATATCGCCCAGGTGATCTCCATGGCGGATCTGCTGCTGCTTCCTTCCGAGAAGGAGAGCTTCGGGCTTGTCGCGCTGGAGGCAATGGCGTGCGGTGTGCCTACGGTGGGCTCCATTGCGGGAGGTATTCCGGAATTGATAACACACGGCGAGACCGGCTATCTGGCTCCGATTGGCGATGTGGATGCGATGGCTGAACATTGTCTCACCTTGCTGACCCAGCCTGAACAGATGAAGAGATTTCGCGAAGCCTGTCTGTATCGCGCCAAGAATGATTTTAGCAGCGAACGGATGATGCGGACTTACGAGTCCATTTACTATCGAGTGCTTCAACGCGAGACTCCCGGCGTGAATCAAATCTGTCCTTGAGTCTTAGATCTGCACGAGAAGTGTGCTTGGAGGCTGATCCTATGAACAGATGGAAAATGGTTCCCCCCCTGATGGTTCATCAGGGGGAGCTGGTGCTGGAACGGCTTGCGCTGCAGGGCTTCGAAGCCTACTTCGTAGGCGGGTGCGTTCGGGATGAATTGATGGGGCGCCCGGTTCACGATATGGATATTGCAACCTCGGCCACACCGGAACAGGTCGTTGCTCTGTTTGACCGGACTGTGCCGACCGGAATTCAGCATGGTACTGTAACTGTGCTGATGGAGGATCATGCGTTCGAGGTGACGACCTTTCGCAAGGAAGCGGAATATGAGGGGCACCGCAGGCCCTCCGGGGTGCAGTATGTGCGTGATCTCGAGCAGGATTTGCAGCGGCGTGATTTCACGATGAATGCTATCGCAATGGATCGTCACGGACAGATTAGCGACCCGTATCACGGGCTTCAGGATATTGAAGCGGGTGTCATTCGTGCGGTAGGGAGTGCTGCGGAACGCTTTGATGAGGATGCCCTGCGCATGGTGCGTGCTGTTCGGTTCGCTTCGGTCTTCGGCTTCCGTCTGACCAAGAGCACCTGGTCCGGTCTTCGGATTTGCCGCGACAAGATCGCCTATATCGCAACAGAGCGTATTCGCACTGAGCTGGAAAAGATGATCGCAGGCCCTCGCCCCCTGCGGGGACTGGAACTGCTGCGGAGAAGCGGTTTGCTAGAATACATAAACGCACCTGTTCCTATGTCGGCACTGCGGTGGCCTGTCAAGGAAGCGCCGAATGCCTGGCTGGCTGCCATTGAGCATGCCGAAGGGGCGGAGCTGCCGGAGCTTCGATGGTCGCTGCTGCTTCAAGGCTTGAGCGTTCGCGGTGAGGAGGCAGTCCCGATGCTGAAGCGTTGGACCTTTTCAAGGAAGCTGTCCCAGGCGGTGTCCAACATCATCATCTTCGATGAAGTGATGAACACGCTGAATGAAGATCGCTCTATTTCGCTGGAAGCACGGAAAACCCGGTTCATCGAGACGACGCTTCGGCTGGGCAAGGAGACGGCGGAAGGCTGGCTGCTGCGGAGAAAGGCACTGATTAAGAACCATCATCCGGAAGACGAAGAGAACGATCCAGGTAAAGCTAACCTTCTAACGGAGAATTTCCCGGAGGCAGAGTGGTATAGAGCGATCACCGTATTTGCTCTGTCGGATCTGAAGCTCAGCGGCGGTGAGATTATTGCCGCAACCGGACGGAAAGGCGGCCCTTGGTTAACGGAGCTGTTAAACGGACTGCTCTTTGCCGTTGCGGCAGGAGAATTAAGAAATGAGAAAAATGTACTTCTTGAACATGCGAAAGCTGTGGTGAATACGTATGGACACATCTAGGTTGTTAACCTTGCTGGAGGAACATGCTGCAACAGGAAAATATTTGTCCGGAGAAGAGTTAAGCAAGCTGCTGAAGATCAGCCGAACTGCAGTCTGGAAGCAGATTAACAAGCTAAGAGAAGAAGGTTATGAATTTGATGCGGTATCCCGCAGGGGGTACCGCCTCCTTCATGCCCCGGATCTAATGACTGCCGAACGGCTGGAGCGGTATTTGCAGACAAAGCTTTATGGGAGGAAGCTGCAACTGCTGAGCGTAACAAGCTCCACTCAAATCGTAGCCAGGGAATTGGCAGAGGAAGGGGAGCCGGAGGGGACGCTTGTTTTTGCTGAGCAGCAGACCGTAGGAAGAGGAAGACAAGGGCGCAGCTGGCATTCTCCAGCCGGCAAGGGCATCTGGATGAGCCTGGTGCTGCGTCCGGAGCTGCCTCTAAGGTCCGCCCCGCAGCTTACCTTGATGACCGCAGTAGCAGTATGCCAGGCGATACGCAAGGTAACCGGTGTGGAGGCCGGCATCAAGTGGCCGAACGATCTGCTTGCAGGCGGCAAGAAGATATGCGGGATTCTTCTTGAATCGGTAGGCGAAGATACCCGGATGAAATATTGCATCGCGGGGATCGGAATTGATGTTAATCTGGAGCAGGAAGACCTCCCCGAGCATTTGCAGGGCGTCGCTACCTCGCTAAAGCTGGCTGCGGGTCAGACTCAAGACCGGGCGGAGCTTGCGGCAGAGGTGCTTCTTCGAATGGAGCAGCTAATGGAGCTTTATCAAGCTGAGGGCTTCCAGCCGATCAGATTACTGTGGGAGGACATGTCCGTCACGCTAGGGCGGGGCGTGTCGGTCGCCGGTCATCAGGGGATGAATACCGGCAGAGCAGTCGCCCTGGATGATTCGGGCGGATTAGTGATTCTGGATGAATCCGGAGCGCTTGCCACGATTTTTTCCGGAGAACTTGAACTTGACTGATGTAAAATGTTTTGCAATTTGTTATACTGTCCACATGAGGCGATATCGATTTGAAATCGAATTGCACTCCAATGGGCAGACTTAAGTTAGACAGGTAAGTAGTACAGAGTTTCCAAGATCGCATGGATTCTGCTCTGAGCCGATGAGGACCGAGACAGAAAGAACGAGCGAAAGACGACTCTTCTTTTGTGTGGATTCGGGACCTTTAGTGCCAAACTAAAAGGTTTTTTTTGTGCGTCCAGAATATCCTGGTGTGCAAAATACCGAAGGAGGATAATGACAACGATGGCTGAAAAACGTGCACTAAACATTGTGAAGATGAAAAAAATGAAGCAGGAAGGCAACCCGATCACGATGATTACGGCCTATGACTACCCTTCCGCAAAGCTGGCGGAGGAAGCGGATATCGACATCATTCTTGTTGGCGATTCGCTGGGCAATGTAGTATTGGGTTATGATTCCACGATTCCGGTGACTACGGACGATATCGTCTATCATACCCGTTCTGTCGCTCGTGCTGCCGGGAATACGTTCATTGTAGCGGATTTGCCATTCATGACATATCACGGGAGCATTGATGAGACGCTCCGGACAGTAAGAAGAATCATGCAGGAAGGCCATGCCCATGCGGTTAAAATGGAGGGCGGTGCGGAGATTGCGCTTCAGGTGCAGAGCATTGTCCAGGCAGGCGTGCCGGTGCTGGGCCATATCGGCTTGACACCGCAATCGGTCAATCAGATCGGCGGCTACCGCGTGCAAGGCAAGGACGAGCAGGATGCCCGCCGGCTCATGGAGGATGCCAAGGCGCTGGAGCGTGCCGGTGTATTCGGGATCGTCCTGGAGCTAGTTACTGAAGAGGTGGCAGAAGCGATCTCGAAGGCTGTGTCCGTGCCGACCATTGGTATCGGGGCAGGACGGAGGGTAGACGGGCAGGTCCTCGTCTTCCACGACGTGCTGAAGTACGATTCCGACTACCGCGAGAAGCGCTTCGTGAAGACTTATGCGGATATCGGCGCTGAAATTCGTCAGGGCATTGCGGCTTATGTGAATGAAGTGAAGACCAGACAATTCCCGGCACAGGAGCATGTGTTCAATGCAGAGGATACCGTTATAGCGGGTCTTTACGGGAAAGTAAAAGAGGAAGCTGTGAAATGAACCTATTCCGGAATATTCAGGATTTAAGACAATATTTGAAGCAGGAGCGCTTGAAGGCAGCTCTGGAAGGCAAGGTCCTGGAGACAGGCTTCGTGCCTACGATGGGTTACTTGCATGAAGGGCATGCGAGTCTGCTCCGAGAAGCGAGACGCAACAATGATCTGGTGGTGCTGAGTATTTTTGTCAACCCGATTCAGTTTGGTCCGAACGAGGACTTTGAGCGTTATCCGCGGGACGAAGCGAAGGACCTGCAGCTTGCGGAGCAGGAAGGCGTTGACGCAGTCTTCTTGCCTTCAGTCGGGGAGATGTATCCTGCACAGACGCTAACCAAGATTACGGTCAGTCAGCAGCTGACTGGAGGGCTGTGCGGCGCTTCACGTCCCGGACATTTCGACGGGGTAACGACCGTTGTCAGCAAGCTGTTCAATATTGTTGAACCTGAGCGGGCTTACTTCGGACAGAAGGATGCTCAGCAGGTAGCCGTAATTACCCAAATGGTGAAGGACTTGAACATGCCCGTTCAGATTGTTCCATGTCCGATTAGACGGGAAGAGGACGGCTTGGCGCTCAGCTCCCGCAATGTGTATCTTGCCCCGGCTGAGCGCGAGGCGGCATTGGTCTTGTCCCGTCAGCTACTGCATGTGCAGGAGCTGATCAACGAAGGCGGGACCCTGACAGCGGGCGAGGCAAAAGAAACATTGCTGCATGCGTTCACGGCCGAGCCTCTGGCTGAGGTGGACTATGTGGAGGTTGTCCGCTTTCCAGGTCTTCAACCGCTTGGCGATTCCGAGAGAATAGCCCAAGATGGAGAGGTACTGGTTGCTGTTGCGGTAAAGTTCGGGAGCACCCGGCTGATCGACAACGTTATTCTGAGCAAGAAAGGTGTGTAACGCGATGTACAGAACGATGATGAAATCTAAAATTCACCGTGCCACCGTGACGGAAGCGAATTTGAACTATATCGGCAGCATTACTATTGACGAGGATCTGATGGAAACAGCGGATTTACTGGAAAATGAAAAGGTGCAGATTGTAAATAATAACAATGGCGCCAGACTTGAGACTTATGTAATTCCCGGCCCTCGCGGGAGCGGGGTCATCTGCCTGAACGGAGCGGCTGCACGTCTGGTTCAACCGGGCGATAATGTCATTATCATCTCTTATGCCCAAATGTCGGCGGAAGAACTGAGAAGCCACAAGCCAACCGTTGTGTTCGTGGATGAGAATAACCGACCTGTGGAGACCGCAGCTCAAGAGCTGCATGCCACGATTCGGTAATTGATCGCCAGGACCATCTGCCCTGACCGCCATGGCTATGCAATTAATGCCTGCGGGAATGAAATGTGAGCCCATAACAAAAAATGAACGTAAGGCTCACACTGATTTCATTTTCGATAAAGGTGGGATGCGGATGATGTTTCAACATATGTTTGCGGAAATGAGCGGGATGCTGGACGAAATCATTCATTATTATCCTGGAGCGAGCGGTCCTGCGCGTCAGGAGCTGGCTGCCAAGTGGCAGCTGCTCAAAACGATGAGCGATGGAATTATCGAGGAATGGCTGAGCTTTGAAGAGAAGCTGGGTCATTTCCGTCAAACCGGCGCCAGTCCGGATGGAGGTGGCGCTCTCCCTGTGCCTGAGCTGCCTGAGATGGCCGCAGAAGCCTTTGTAAAAGGTCAAGGGTATTATAAGCTGATGATGTTTACGCAGGCACTGACGCAGTTCAAACAGGTCGTGGAGCAGTATCCGGATAGCGCGGTGGGACGAACGTATCTGGCGATGTGCTATCTGCATCTGAATGAATCCGAACAAGCGGTACCGCATTTTTGGCGCGTTCTGGAAACCTGTGATTCGAAACGTATTCGTTCCATCATTTATAATGCACTTGGCTGCATTGAGGCTCAGAACGGAGTGCCTTTGAAGGCGAAGGAATATTTTAAGCTGGCTCATTACCATGATCCTTCCCTGCGAGAGCCGCTGGCGAATCTGGAATCATGCATGCGCAGCAGCGGGAAGCTGCATTATGGAAGCGAATTGACCTCTCTTCTGTAGTATTTCCGGCAACGCAGGAAAGGATTATCAGGCGATGCAGAACCCTTTGTCAAGGGGGCATCGCTTTTTTTTGTAGCGATTTCACATTCAATTTTCAAATTCGCCATCTTCTGTTATGCTGTTAATTAGACTGGAAGAAAGGGACTTTACAAATCAATGAAATACGCCGTACTTGATTTTGAAACCACGGGCAACCAATCCTCGGATGTGATTATTCAGGCTGGATTGGCCATTATAGATGAAGACATGACGGTATCCCGTGTATACAGTTCTTTTGTGAAGCCCGGGATTCCGATTCCGCCGTTCATCACAAGTCTGACGGGGATTACCGAAGAGGACGTCAAGGATGCGCCTGATTTGGACGAGGTCATGATGGAGATGGTTCCATTGCTCAATGACGCCGTGCTGGTCGGCCATAACGTTGCCTTTGATTTCAATTACTTACAGAGCGCGCTGGATAAGACCGGCTACCTGCCGTATACAGGGCGAATTCTCGATACCATGGATTTTTTGAAAATATTATATCCCTCCTTGACGACGTATCAGTTAGGGATGGTTGCCTCGGAGTTCGAGGTGGAGCATGACCGGCCGCATCAGGCGGATAGCGATGCCTTGGCTACGGCTCTGATCTTCATCAAATGCCTGGAGGAGCTGGAGCAGCTGCCGCTATTAACGATACAGCGACTGGCGGATTTGCTCTCCGGGGAGGACAGTGATCTGGCCTGGTTCTTCGATGCAGTACTGGAGCAGCGTCAGCAGAACCCTTCTGTAGATCAGGATGGTTATACGTACTACAGACAGTTCGCGTTAAAGACCGAAGACTGGATGAATATTGAGCCTGAGCGCAGCAATATGATGGATAACCCGCTTGAGGGTGTCAGCTTCGAGCAATTTATGGAGCAGGTGCAATCGTCTCTGAAGGAGAAGCTGCCTGAATATGAAGAGCGTGAAGCGCAGAACCTGATGCTGAAGGAAGTCGCAGCCGCTTTCCAGGAAGACAAGCATTTGCTTGTAGAAGCGGGCACAGGAACGGGGAAATCGTTAGGTTATTTGCTGCCCGCCATTTATCACAGCGTCAAAACTGATGAGAAGGTCATGGTGAGCACCCATACGATCAACCTTCAGGAGCAACTGCGCGAGCGGGATATCCCGCTGTTAACCGAGGTTGTGCCCTTCCCGTTCAAGGCCGCGGTATTTAAGGGAAGACAGCACTATTTGTGTTTACGCAAATTTGAACATAAAATGAACAGGAGAGACTTCGCCTCTCCGAAGGAAGAAGTCATGACCGCCGCGCAAATGATTGTCTGGCTTGCCCAGACAGAGAACGGCGATGACGAGGAGCTGAATCTCGGCAACCGGGGAGGAGACTTCTGGGAGACTGTGGCGAGTGAATCGGACTCTTGTCTTGGACGCTCCTGTCCATGGTTCCGCAAGTGTTATTATCACAAAGCGAAGCATGAAGCAGGAGTAGCGGACGTAGTCATTACCAATCATTCCAAGCTGTTCACGGACATCCAGGCGGGACATCAGCTCCTTCCTGGCTATGAGCGTCTTGTCATCGACGAAGCCCATCATTTGGAGGATGTAGCCGGAAAACATTTAGGAATGCAAATGAAATATTTCACAGTAGTGCACACCCTGACACGACTGTTCAAGGACAGCAAGAACGGTCAGCTTCCGAATCTGAGGCAGCAGCTTCAGCAATCAGGGAATGAGCGGGCAGCTTCCTGGGGAGCGGTCATCGATGGACTTTATCCTGCTTTCCTTGATGTGAAGGAGCATTGGGATCGTCTTGCTGAAGCGATGTTCACACTGATGCCCGAGCGGAGCGACGCCGCTTCTGGCGATCCTGGACAATTCGTGCTGCGGCTGCTGCCGCACAAGAAGCCGAAGAGCTGGGATGATCTGCTCACGATGGAGAACCAGATTTATGTGACCATTGGAGATATTGTTCGCAAGGCCGAGAAGCTGCTTACAGAGCTTAAAGAGCAGGACGAGCAGGATTTTGGCTCCGAAAGTCTAATTACTGATATAACCGGGCTGATCAAGGACCTGGGAACTGAACGGGACGCACTGCGTTCCTTCATGAAGCTGGAGGACGTAAACACCGTCTACTGGATTGAAGGCAACGGAAATTATCGAAGCAAATCCCTGCAGATATTTGCCGTGCCGATTGATGTCAGCGAGCAGCTCAAGAGCTACTTCTTCGACCGGAAGAAGAGCATTGTTATGACATCTGCCACCTTGTCGGTGGACAAATCCTTCCAATATATGATTGACCAACTGGGCCTGCAGGAGGCGCAGGCTCAAGACCGGCTCATGACCTCCATGCTTCCTTCGCCGTTTAATTACCGCGAACAGGCCTTGCTTGTGATTCCGCGGGACTTTCCAAGCGTCAAGGGAAGCGTAGGGGATGATTACTTTGTCAGTACACTCGTCCAATCATTGGCTGACACAGCGATCGTAACTCAAGGCCGTATGCTCGTGCTGTTTACCTCCTACCGGATGCTGAGGCAGGTGTATGATCCGCTAAAAGAGCTGCTGTCATCGCACAATATTTCGGTAATCGGCCAAGGCATGGACAGCGGCAGCCGCACCAAGCTTACCCGCCGGTTCCAGGGGCAGCAAGCATCCGTACTGCTGGGAACCAGCAGCTTCTGGGAGGGCGTTGATATCCCGGGAGATGCGCTCACGAGCCTGGCGATTGTACGCCTGCCGTTTCAACCGCCGAATCATCCGCTTGTGGAAGCCAAGAGCGAGCGGCTGCAGCAAGAGAAGAAGAATCCTTTCATGAAGCTGTCCGTTCCGCAGGCCGTCATCCGGTTCAAGCAAGGCTTTGGACGGCTCGTACGGACTTCCCAGGATCGGGGGATCGTCATTGTGTACGATACTAGAATTCTGGAATCATATTACGGAAAGTACTTTTTGTATTCTTTGCCTGGACCGAAGATGGAGCATATGCCGCTTGGCCAGATGGTTCCGCGCATTGCGGAATGGCTGGACCCGGAAAATCCGTAAACGCTTCTTAATTTGCGTCAATAATAGGGGGATAATCGATGAAGTCGGAGAAAATTTCAGACGCCGTTGTGCGTAGATTGCCAGTCTATTTGCGTTTTCTTAATGAATTAAGCCGCCGAGAGGTATCCACGGTTTCATCTCAGGAGCTGGGACAGAAGCTGGATCTGAATCCGGCGCAAATTCGTAAGGATCTCGCCTATTTCGGTGATTTTGGCCGGAAGGGGATCGGCTATGATGTGGCTTATTTGATCGAGAAAATTCAACAAATTCTGAATCTGGATCAACAGATTAATGTGGCGCTGATCGGAGCTGGTAATCTCGGACAAGCGCTATCGAACTATAATGCTTATGTGAAGGACAATATGAAGATTGTTGCCGTATTTGATGCAAGCCCTGGTAAAATCGGAGGGAAAATCAATAACATCGAAATTCAGCCGATCGAGATGCTGGATGAAACGGTACGCAACATGAATATCCGGATCGGAATTATCACGGTTCCTGCGGCAGAAGCCCAGCATGTTGCTGACAAGCTCGTGGCTGCGGGGATTGGAGCCATTTTGAATTTTGCGCCGACGATTCTCAAGGTGCCTGCTGAAGTGCGGGTACATGCGGCAGACTTTACCACAGACTTAATGAGTCTCGCTTATTATCTGGACGGCGGAAAGGAAATGAAAGACCATGACTCGAAAATGGCTGATTAAAGACGGCACGTTCGCGGTGCTGCATCAAGAACAAACCGTGATCCGCGGCTATATGTTGATCGAAGGGGATAGAATTACCTATATCGGCCAAGAGCGGCCGGAAGGCGTGGAAGGGGCCGAGACATTCGACGGCAAAGGCCTTCTATTCCTGCCCGGTCTGATCAATACCCATGGACATGCAGCGATGTCGCTGCTTCGCGGCTATGGCGATGACATGGTGCTTCAAGAATGGCTTCAGCAGAAGATGTGGCCCATGGAAGCAAAGTTCACCGGTGAAGATGTACGCTGGGGCACGGCGTTGTCTGTGATTGAGATGCTCAAGAGCGGAACGACGACCTTCCTAGATATGTATGATCACATGGATCAGGTGGCCTCGGTAGTGGAACAGTCCGGCATCCGTGCGGTCCTGACGCGCGGCGTGATCGGGCTTTGTCCGCCTGAGGAGCAACAGCGGAAGCTGGATGAAGCGGTGTTGTTTGCTCGCAATTGGCATGGGAAGGCAAACGGCAGAATTACGACGATGATGTCGCCGCACGCTCCTTATACCTGCCCGCCGGATTATATCGAAAAAATTGTGCAAGCGGCGCATGATCTGGATTTGCCGCTGCATACCCATATGTCGGAGACTCTAGCGGAGGTGGAACAAAATGTTCGGGATTACGGGGTTCGTCCGGCCCAGCATTTGTTGAACCTGGGCTTATTCAGCCGTCCGTCTTTGCTGGCGCATGCGGTGCATTTGACTGACGAGGAAATTGCAATGCTTGCCGAGCATCGCGTAGCCGTCTCCCATAATCCGGGCAGCAACCTGAAGCTTGCCTCCGGAGTAGCCCGTGTGCCGGAGCTGCTGCGGGCAGGTGTGACGGTATCCTTGGGTACGGATGGCGCAGCCAGCAATAACAATCTGGATATGTTCGAGGAGATTCGCCTCGCCGCCCTGATCCATAAAGGCGTTACAGGGGACCCGACCGCGATTCCGGCAGCCGAAGCCCTTCGTATGGGAACGGAATATGGCGCGAAGTCGTTGTTCCTTGACCAGACAGGTGTGCTCGCAGCGGGAATGAAGGCTGACTTTATCGCCTTGAACCTGAAGCAGGCTCATTTCCTGCCGAAGACCGATTATATCTCCCATGCGGTATATTCCGCTGCCGGTCAAGATGTCGAGCATGTCTGGGTGGACGGTAAGCAGGTCGTCAAATCACGGGAGTGTCTGACTCTGGACGAGGAGAAAATTCTGTTCGAAGCGCAACGAGCCTTTGAGGGCTTGCTTGCAAGATAGGATAGATAAGGCGTCTTAATCTATGTAAATTAACTTTTTATAGAAAGCCATTCAGGAGAGGAAAGGAAGGGAGCTTTTGCGTAACAGAACCAAATGGGTCTTGCTTTCCTTTATCATCCTTGCGCTTATTCTGCTTGGCCTCTATCGCTTTTATCTATATGTATATGAGGACACCTGGCAAGCGGAGAAGCTTGCAGTGCAGAGGGCGAAGGCGGAGACTACGCTTGTCAAGTCCGATGAAGTATGGAAATCAGTCTGGGACAAGGTATGCTGGGTGGTAGAGGGACAGAACGAAGACGGTGAACAGGTGATGGTCTGGCTGCCCGAGGATGGGCAGGCCGAGGTGAAGCTTCTCTCGGAAGGGGTCTCGGAATCCCAAGTGAGAAGCATCATTAAGGAGGAGCTGCCTGACAGCACCATTGTTCGTCTGATGCCAGGAATTTATGAGAACGAATATGTATGGCAAGTATTTTATAAAGAGAAGGCGCATCACTACTACAAATTCTATCGCTTTAGCGACGGTAAGCCGCTGGATGAAGTTTTCACCCTGCCGAATAGGTAGCCATCGTGCGAAAATTGCCGGGGTGGGTGTTCATGCGGTGAATTTAGTGCAAAAAGGCATTAAAATTACTGGTGTGGGTGCTCGTGTGAGTAGAGTCCATATAATTGTGTAAAAAGCTAGGCTTCAAAAATAAAAGGAGCCATAGTCAAAATCCTCGTTTAGAATGAGGTTGTCGAGACAACATTCTTTGGAGGGGATTTTGATATGACTCAATACCAGATTAACCTAGATTCCAAGCTTTTGCATCAGTTGTTTTTAGGTAGTTCACAGGATGCGGGGGTGTCCGCTTTGTTGGAATCCGTATTAAATCAAGTATTGAAGGCACAAGCATCGGATCAATTAGCAGCAGAAAAGTATGAGAGAACGGAGGGACGACTTGGTTACCGCAATGGAACTTATCCACATACCCTGACCACTCGCGTAGGTAATCTGACCCTTTATGTGCCTCGTTTCAGAGACGGTAAGTTTTCCACGGAGCTCTTTTCTCGCTATCAACGAAGCGAACAAGCTCTTGTGCTTGCACTGATGGAGATGGTCATTAATGGCGTATCCACTCGCAAGATCACCCAGGTGACCG